>JAAZGX010000253.1 GCA_012511005.1 Clostridiales bacterium | reverse complement strand
TTCCAATCAATATCCTTTTTACCAACTTCAAGCACAACTATAAGTGATATCAGTGTAGCAAGAATACCAACGAAAATAGCGAACCAATTTAGTTTTACTTTCATTATTTCTCCTCCAAAAAACAGTATGCGACATGATACCCTTTCAACTGTTTATATATGATGAATTGTAGCATGTCACTTAAATTTCATTATACACAAATATGGTGTAATACAATGTGTTTTCATTGTTTGTTTACAAAATTTTTACAGTTTAGTAATTATTGTTTTTTACACTAATCAAATCCGGAAACCATAGTCCTTTAGCGCTAACCCTGTATTTATTTCTTGGTATATATTGTTAAATATGCCTTGTGTTACAAAAAACATTCTGATATACTTTAACCAAACTATAGCCTTACATATACTATTATAATACTGCACAAATCTGATAAGCAAACGAATGGAGTATAAATCTATGTCAAAGAAATATAAAATCCTTGTTTCTGTGTTAGCAGTTATATTTTCCGTTTTCTTATTATTGTTTCATTCTTTGGGATAGCAAAAGCCGCACTTATATCAGAATACAAAAAAACGATACAAGTGAAGCTCTTTATTATTTATGCGGCTATTATTCAATTACATCTAACCATAAAAAAATAGTAGTATTTCATCACAAACTATTAATATCAGGCTCATATGATTTTAAGGATATTACAGACTCTTTTGGAAATGAGCGTATGAAAACGAAGAATTATATGCTTTATGAGTATATGCTGTCTTGTGTAAAGGTGTATAACGGCGAAGTGTTTGCCCTAAAAATAGCAGAAGCTTTCCCCTTTTATGATTTTAACGATGATATGGCTTTAGTTTATATGGAAAATGTTATAAATGATTACTACAATAATTCAAATGACAAGGAAACGATTATTCTTCTTTATGACCTGCTTCTTAAAAAAAGTGATGAAGCCTCTTTGAAATACGATATTTATTCAAGAAAATATCACTTTATTGCATTTACATTAGAAGAAATGGAAAAAGCGAAACAGGATATGCTGCCGGAGCTTAACAGACTTTACTCAGAATATCAAAATAGTAAGTTCGAGGATTAAAAAATAATAACCCGCAAAAAACTACTCTTTCCTTTTAATTATTTGTACCGTGTCAAGTTACCATTTAACTGTTGTCCAGATTTGCATGTCGCTCTCTCCCCTGTTGGCGAAAGCGTAATAGGGTATCAGCTTAATTTTTATCGGGGATAGTTTGTCAGATAATGTTCTATATAATGCACCGCCAAAATCATGTCTTCTAAAACCGTCTATCGTTATAGTCGGAAAATAGAATTCATCAGAGGGAGAAAGCTTTGCGTTTACTTCTTTTTTAAGCATAATATCTTGAATGTTTTCGCCGTTGTCTATTGCCTCTATGCAGTATACAATAGGTCCTCTTTGAATAGCTGCTTTTCCCGTATTTGCATGTACAAAGGGTGAAGCTTCTACTAAATGGCAATCCATTGTAAAGTCCAAATCAATTATAAGCTCGTTTCTTTCAATAGGAATTCTTATGTATCCGCGTTCTCGCTTTGCAGAAAACCTGCTGCCGTCTACGCTAAGCGTAAAATCTTCACACCATGAGGGTATTCTTACGAAAACATTTTTTCCCGCGGCGTCCATTACAGTAATTTTAACTTTGCCGTCCTTTGGGTAATCCGTTGCCTGACGGATTTTTATTTTTCGCCCGTCAATTTCTGTTTCACACATGCTTCCAACATATTGATGTGTATAAATATCGTTTCCGTTTACGGTATAAAGATAATCTCCCAAAGATGCTACAAATCGTGTAATATTAGGCGGGCAGCATGAGCAATCAAAAACCTCAAGCCTTTCTGTTATTGGCATACGCTCTTTTTCATTGACCGAAGTATCTTTTCCTCGCAGTTTAAGGTCTATTGATAGTGGATTTTCATAGAAGAAGCTTTTACCGTCAAGTGAAGTCGATACTAAAAACCCATTATAAAGGATTGTTTCAATAGTATCGGCATATTTTACATCGGGCAGGAGTTTTTGCATACGCAAAGAGAACATTGCAAGTGCAATTGCGGCGCAGCTTTCCGCATATGCGGTTTCGTTCGGCAAGTCATATGCCACCGTAAATGCTTCACCGCGGTGAGACGAGCCTATGCCGCCCGTTATATACATCTTTTTGTTTATAATATCATCAAAAATATT
>JAAZGX010000252.1 GCA_012511005.1 Clostridiales bacterium | reverse complement strand
GTCGTTATAGGTGCGGCATCTTTGTTAGTTTTGTTAAAGTTAAACTCTAAAAGCAGTACAAATGTGCAAGATGAGCTTCGTGTAAACAGAGAGGAAATTTCACTTTCGCTATCAGATGTCTCTGAAAAACTTTCGGTTATGGTAAAAGAAAATTACGAAAGCAGAATAAGCCTTTCAGAAAGCTTGAACGACAAGCTAAACACGATAAGCACACAAAGCGCAGAGCAAAACGAACGCCAAACAGAGGCGGTGCGTCAAGCGATTGAAAAGATGCAGCAAAGCAACGAGAAAAAGCTTGATGAAATGAGGACGGTAGTAGACGAAAAGCTTTCAAAAACACTTGCGTCTCGTCTTGACTCATCATTTAGAACCGTCTCAGAGCAGCTTGAAAATGTGTATAAATCGTTAGGCGAAATGAAAGAGCTTTCAACGGGCGTAACATCACTTAATAAGATGCTTACGAATGTTAAAGTGAGAGGAAATTGGGCAGAGTACCAGCTTGAGGATATTTTAGACCAGACAATACCGAATATGTATGTTAAAAATTATGCGCCGAGCGGTACGGGCGAGCGTGTAGAGTTTGCGGTAAAAATCCCGTCGTCCCAAGGCGAGGAAATAATTTATCTTCCTATTGACTCAAAGTTCCCGCTTGAGGATTATAACAGGCTTTGCGACGCGGGGGAGCGGGCTGATGCCGCGGAAGCCGCTGCCGCAAGAAAGGCGCTTGAAACGAGAGTTCTAAGAGAGGCTAAGGATATAAGCGAAAAATACATATGCGTACCGAACACTACGCCGTTTGCAATTTTGTACCTTGCAACAGAAGGGCTTTATGCCGAAATAGCCTCCTCTAAAAACAATATAATGGAGGAGCTGCACGGGAAATACAGCGTAATGGTGGCAGGTCCCTCTACTATTACAGCGCTTCTCAATTCTCTTTCGGTTGGATTTAAAACGGTAGCGATAAATGAGAAAGCAAATGAAATCAGAAAGATATTAGGCGCCGTCAAAACTCAATATGACGCGTTTGAGAGCATTTTAGACAGAGTGAAAAAGCAAATTGAAACGGCAGGCAGAACTATTGATACGGCACAAACGAAAAATCGCAGTATCAGAAGGGCGTTAAAAGATGTGGAAACGCTTGAAGAGGACGAGTCTGATGTTCTTTTGGGCATAGAATAATATGTAAAAAAGGGCGAATGGCAAGGCGAAAAAATGCTTGACACTTATTATCGTATGATATATAATAAAAATGTAAAAATTTAGCTTGGTAAATTGTTGTAAAAACAAAAATGGAGGAGTTGTTATGTTAAAGTCAACAAGGTGTAAAAGCTGTAAATTGCTTTCGCTTGTTCTTTCAATGTTAATTGTTGTCACGACGGTTCCCGCCTTCGGATTTATAGCGGTGGCAGCGGACGGGAATGGGCTTCAGTTTGGAGAAATAAAAGTTTATTATAAAACAGAGCCAACGGAATGCGACATTTTGTATGGCGTTACCGGCTATACGGGAAGCGATGCCGTTGTAACTGTTCCATCGTCGGACAATGGAAGAACAGTAGAATATATTGCGGAGTATGCGTTTGCCGATAATAAAGACATAACAATTGTAAGGTTACCCGATACGATAAGAGGTATCGGGAAAAGCGCTTTTACGAGCTGCGCTAAACTTAATACTATTGTTATAGGTACAAATGCAAGCGTAAGTGACTTTGGCGACTTTAGTGCGTATCCCGCTGCTTTAGAAAGCTTTACAAGCATTGTAGATGACAGAGCATTCGCCAACTGC
>JAAZGX010000029.1 GCA_012511005.1 Clostridiales bacterium | reverse complement strand
GTTGTTTTATGCGGCCGTTTACGGTCCAAGCGGATACTAATAACCCATACGAGTGCATAACCTCAACAATCTGTTTATTTATGTTTTTATAATGCGTGTTAAGCCCAATTGCTTCTAAATTTAAGATTTCTTCGGCAAGATTGTTCAGATGCTTTTCACTTTTTCTTTTAGATTTTTCAATTGAGGCATTTATAAAATAGGGGACGAGCGGCGAATTATTTCTAACTTCAGCAACATTTTCAGGGAAAACACCCGTATAAAATGCCCTTTTTAGAAGATTGTTTTCTATTAAAAGCTCCTCAATAGCACCAGTATTCCAAAAAGCTTTTAGGTCAAGGTTTAGGTGCAAAACATCACTTTTAGCGGCACACTTTAACGCGTCCGCCAATAAAATACCCTCATAATCTTTAGGCTCACTGCTGTGAATAATAACAGGAGTGCCGTCTTTTCTGAAAGAGACATCTATTTCAGCAATATCTGCTTTATAAAAAATGGCGGCATCTATAGATTGCAAAGAATTATGCTTCGTGTTCATAGCGCCCGTATGGGCGGTTACCGTAAAATTTTTCATATTATATATCAGAAGTCAAATCGTTTATGCGTTTTAATTGCTTTGGGATTTCAATATTTTGCGGGCAACGCTCAACGCATACGCCGCATTCGATACATAAATCGGCACGACTGTTTTTTGGTATTTTTAAGTATCTATCAAAAAAGCCGTCTTTATTTCTCGTTTGATTATACTCATTATATGTTAAAAAGGCTTCGGATATAAAAATGCTATTAGGGCAAGACTCTAAGCAGTATCCGCAAGCAGTGCAGGGGACCGCGAAATTTTCTCTAAAATAAAGCTCTGCCTCATAAATAGCCGCCATTTCTCTATCGTCAAGCTGTATTTTACCCGAAAAGGTTTTGATATTGTCAAGCACTTGCGCCTCGTTTGACATACCGCTTAAAACGGTCAATACATTTGGCAGTTGTGCGGCGTATCTTAAAGCATATGAGGCGGGAGAATTGTCTGAAAGACTTTTGAAGACATCTCTTGCTTTATCGTTCAGTGTATGTAAAGAGCCGCCGCGGACAGGCTCCATTACGATACAAGGAATATTCTTTTCAGCTAAAATGCGGTACAGGGTTTTAGCGTTTTGATTTTCCCAATCATAATAATTTAATTGTATTTGAACAAAATCCCATTCATATTCTTTAATCCACCGCTTAAATAACTCTAAGCTGCCGTGAAAAGAGAAACCAAGGTTTTTGATTTTACCCTCTTTTTTCATTTCGCATAAATATTCATATGATTTTGTGCTTTCGTAAGTTTTGGCAAGGCTGTCTGTTACGCTGTGCAGCAGATAAAAATCAAAATAATCCACATTACATCGCTTTAACTGAAACTCAAATATATCTTTTGGAGCGGCATTGGATTTTAACATCCAGCCCGGCAGTTTTGAGGCAAGATAAAAGCTGTCCCGAGGGTATTTTGAAAGAACTTCTCCAACAAACTCCTCAGAATCCCCGTCATGATAGCCGTATGCCGTGTCAAAATAATTAACGCCATTTTTTATTGCGATATCAATAAGCTTTTCTGCCTCTTTATAATCAATATCTTCCGATTTTTCGTTTAGCCGCGGAAGTCTCATAAGACCGAAGCCAAGCTTTGAAATCTTTTCACCCGTTTTATAATCACTATAATGCATATTAAAATTCCCTTATTGTTTTATTGCCTATATTTTACTCTATTTTACTGTCTTTTTCAAGTAAAAAATGCTTCAATAAGTTTATCACAGTTTTCAGGAGTGTATCTAAAATAGTCGATATGCGTACCCTCATAAAAATATTGCAGCTTTTTTATAGGAAATTCTTCCTTAAACGCATTGATTATAACAAGCTTAATTTTTATTTTCTCAGGTATAATACTTTTGATATAAACGGATACAGTGTCGCCGACACAGACATTATCCGCACTTTCCGCAAGCCCTGCAAGGTTGGGCATTAATTCTACAAATATACCATAATCCTCAATACTGCGAACAACTCCGCTTACCGTTTCACCTACGGAAAACATTTGGGCGTTTTCGCTCCAAGTACCCAAAAGCTCTTTATGCGACAATGTTATCCTGTTTTTCTCATCAAAGTTTTTAATTATTGCGCGAATGTTGTCGCCTACCGCAAGGCGCGCGCTCGGATGCGGTATCCGTGAAACAGAGATACTGTCAATAGGCAGTAAAGAGGTTACCCCGCACCCAATATCACAAAATGCCCCAAAGTTTTCAAGGTGCGTTACAACGGCATCAATAATATCCCCTGTTGAAAACTCAAGGCATTTTTCAGAAAACTCCTCTTGAGCGGTTCTGCGGCTTAAAACGGCAACTTTTTTACCGTTTAAGGTTGTAAAGTCTGTAATATAAAAGCAAACGGGCTTATTTACCTTTGATATAATTGCAATATCACGAGTAATGCCCTCCTCAATTCCCAAAGCGCATTCAAGCCGAGGAATAATTCCACGCATACATTTTAGGTCAATATGTAAATTATGCTCACAATCGCAAACGATTGCGCGCCCCTCAAGGAGAACACCTTTTTCTGAAGCTTCGCGCAGACGCTCCTCGTTCTCTAAATAATACTCGTTGCTTTCAGTGTTTATAAGCTTTCCTTCCGGATAATACTTAGTCACATAATCACCTATCTTTTGTTTTTTAGCTTAACTATTTAAATCTATGTATAAATGTGTTATAAT
>JAAZGX010000251.1 GCA_012511005.1 Clostridiales bacterium | reverse complement strand
CTGTGAAAAGGTTTTAAAAGCCATATTCTTTCCCGCCTTAGTAGGGGTTTTATCTCACGCTGTCAACAAGCGAAATAAAGCGGGAGATAAGCGTTGATGCCGTGTCTTTCCCTAATGAAACGAGCAGACACCATGTATCGGACTCAAGTGAATCGTTGTTTTCATCATAACGATAACCTGCTATTACATAATGGTTGTCAGGTGTTACATAACCGGCGGCGTCGTTCATAAGGTCAAATACTATAATGTCCTCTCCGTACATTTCACGAAGTGAGGGATAAGAAAATCCGTCAAGTCCATCGCCGCCTACGAGAAGCTCGCCATATAGTTCACCGGGGCTGATAAACGCCTTAAAAGCATCTCCGACTTCAAGATACCCGATTTCCGTCACTGTATAATATTTTCTGCTGCTCTTATCATAAATAATGTTGATGCTTGCTATTGCAGCTTTAGAAAGCGTAAGCGCAACATTGTTTTCAATCTCAATAAGAAATTGGTCGTGCGCAATATTTAATATAGGCTCAACTGTCTCCTCAGAAACCTGAATATGACCGTCATACCAAGGCGTGTAACCCTCTGAGTATGAATATATACCTATACCAAGCAAGTCACCCGTGCTGTTGTTAAGCGCGACACACTCTTCATAAGTCATAGTAAGGGCTAATGTTATGTAGCCGAATTCATAGCCTATGCGAATAGCGCCCTCATGTGCCGTAAGGTTGGGCAGCTTATCATTAGATAAATCCCTTACAGATGTAACCGTGCCGACATTTCCTTGAATAAACATAAAGTTATAACCGGCTTTTCCCATAACCTTATCCATATAATAAACGAAGTCAGCAGAAATTTTTGTGTCAAACTCAAGACCGTCGTCCGTTTTTAGGAAGTCATAGCTTGCAGATTCCGGGTGACAGCCAAAGGAAGCAATAATAGTGGGAACAGCCGCAGCGTCTGTCGGTATAAACTTCAGACGATAAAGATTATCGTCATTTGCATATGGAGGCGTTCTATCTTTTAGATAGTCCGAAATATCTGCTTTAGCAAAGGTTAATGTGCCCTCTTTTAAGTCGGAAAATGCGTTTATTATAGAGTTTACACAACCGTCAATAATAGAGTTTAAGAAGCTTTCGCTAATACCGTTTTTAAGCTCAAAATCGTTGCTGAGCGTTGAAAGATAGTTGTTAGCTGTTGTGGAAAGCGGTCCGTTCCATACGCCTTGAGTGTCAATACCGGAGTGCGTATGAGAAGCAGAAACATTTATGCTGACAATGTTGTTTTCCGCCGCAAAATCGGAAATAGCGGCACGGATTTTCCTAATATCGGCATTGGCAATTCCCACGCAGTCAAGCACGCAAAAAGCAACGCGGCCTCTGCCGGAATTGTCATCAAGAATTACGGTGCGCACACAAAGGTCTTCAGCCACACCGTCATCATCCGTATACATTTCTGTTGAATACCACCACGGAGCATAACTTCCTCTTGCATAAAGTCCTTTGCCGAAGTCAAAGGGAAGTATAGACTCTTTAGCATAGCCTAACTTCCACACTGCACCGTCCGCCTTGCTGTCAAGAAACTCACTCGTTCCGGGGTAAAAACCCTCAT
>JAAZGX010000028.1 GCA_012511005.1 Clostridiales bacterium | reverse complement strand
TGTTGGGGAAGTTGCATAGCTATTCCCGACTCTATATTAGATGAACACCTAAAGCTTGCTTCCGGCGCGGCGCTCAAGGTATTGCTTTTTATATTAAAAGATAACTCAAAACATTGTATAAAAACAATAGAAAAAGCAACGGGTCTTACAACGGCAGCCGTAGAGGACGCACTTTTATATTGGCAAAAAGCAAATGTACTCATTTTAGGAGAAACTGGGCAATCTCAAAAGACAGAGAAAATACAAGAAACAGAAGTTATAAAGGAAAAGAAAATAGAAAGACCCGTGCCGTCTATTCCGGTAAAGCCGCCAACTCATGGGGAAGTGGCAAAAAGGCTTTCAGAGTCTGAGGAGATAAGCTTTATTTTTAGTGAGGCACAAAATGTATTGTCTAATACATTTGGATATAATACACAGGCAATTTTACTTATGATTTACGATTATTTCGGTTTTTCCGCCGATATTATATTAATGTTAGTACAGCACGCAAAGTTACTTGGCAACACTTCTGCGTTAGGCATAAAAAGGCTTGCGGAGGAATGGAAGAAGAACGGTGTAAAAACTCTTGGTGATGCTGAAAGGGAAATCGGATTACATAATGAAGTAATTTCTATCTTTTCTGCGCTTTCACATAAATTTGATTTTGGCAGAAAAGAGCCTAACAGCTCACAAATTAAGTATTTAAGGGCATGGATTGAAACGCTTGGTTTTGATGCGGGTATTATTACTTTTGTGTTCGAGAAAGCTAAGTCAGACGGGGCAAACAACTCGTTTTCATATGCTAATAAAACTTTGAGACAGTGGCATAGTAAAGGTTATCGTGACAAAGAAACGATTGCCGCAAAAACATGTTCTAACGGGAAGTTTAACAAGGGAAATAAAGAACGCTCGTATGACAAAGTCAAAATGGGTCGCTCTGTTATTTATGACTTGATAGAAAAAACGGAAGGCGGGTTGTGATGAGATACAATCAAGAAATTTATAGAAAAGCTGAAAAGGAGTTAGAGAACCGCCGTGAGAATGCGAAAGCTCTTGCATCTTTACATAGAGAAGAAGTTATAGAAAGATGTCCGGAGCTTACGGTAATAGAGGAGCAGATGAAGTCTGCGGTTACGGACGCTACGGCATTACTTGGCAAAAGGGAGAATGTAGAGCAAGCTCTTAGCATTTTGCAAAGGCAAAACCTTCAGGCTCAAAAGGACCGTGAGGAGCTTCTTAGGATTTCAGACTTTCCGGCAGATTATCTTGAACCGCAGTACGAGTGTCCGCTATGCGACGATAAAGGATATACTGAGGGGAGATACTGCATATGCCATATAGATTTATTGAGGAAATATGCGTACGAGGAGCTTTCAAAGACGGCGCCTTTGGCAAAATGCACATTTGATAATTTTGACCTTAACTTTTATCCTATCGAAAAAAATCCCGATACGGGTGTGAGTACGCGCGACTGGATGAAAACCGTGCTTAGCTACTGTACGAAATATGCCGAAACATTTTCTCTTGACTCAAATAATATGCATTTCTGCGGCAGAACAGGGCTTGGGAAAACACATTTGTCTCTTGCTATTGCTAATGTTGTTACAAAAAAAGGGTTTAATGTGATTTATGTTTCCGCCCCGAATATGCTGCGCCGCCTTGAAAGAGAGCATTTTTCAAGATATAGCGATGAAACGAGCGAGGATTTTTATCTTGATTGTGATTTGCTTATTATTGATGACTTGGGAACGGAGTTTAAAACTTCGTTTTCCGAAACGGCACTTTATAGCATTATTAATGAAAGGTTGCTTTCGGGAAGTCCCGTAATTATTAATTCAAATCTTTCAGTTGAGGAGCTTGACGAGAGATACGGCGAGCGCCTTGCCTCAAGAATAGGCTCTTATGACCTCGTTACATTTAAAGGTTCAGATGTTAGACAGTTAAAGGAAAATAAAGGATTATAATAATTAGCTTCTGTGTAAAGGAGAAAATGTATGCTAATCGGAATACCGGATATTATTTCACCAGAGCTTTTGAAAATACTTCATGAAATGGGTCACGGTGATGAGATTGTAATAGGGGACGGTAATTTTCCTGCCGCCTCATGCGGCAAAAGGCTTGTCCGATGTGACGGACACGGTGTTTTACCCGTTCTTAATGCTGTTCTGCAGCTTTTTCCGCTTGATACATATGTGGAAAGCCCCGTTATTCTAATGGAAGCAGCATCAAATGGTACAGCAAAACCCGTTATCTGGGAGGAATATGAGAAAATAGTTAAAAAGGCGTGTCCCACAGCACAGATTTCACAAATTGAGCGGTTTTTGTTTTACGAAAGAGCTAAAAACGCATATGCTGTTATAGCTACGAGCGAAAAGGCGCTTTATGCAAACATTATCTTAAAAAAAGGCGTTATTTCTAATGTGTAAAAGCGTTTATAAAAATATATTTTCTAATGAACAGAATTGAGGAGTTTTTATGTTAAATGGAAGCGCTCTAAGCGTACCAAAGGCAATATGGTCATTTATCTGTGCCATAATGCTTATTATTTCGAGCTTTTTACCGGTAACAGAGCCTACGGGAGCAAAGCTTGTTGAAACGCAGACATTCGTTATGACAGAGGCTCTTACCCGTGCGCAAGGGATGACGACTGACGGTGAATACTATTATTTCAGTTCTAATTATTTTTTAACGAAAACGACTTTAAGCGGAGATGTTATATTAAAAAACCTAATAGCAATACCTACAGACCTTTTGATTAAAGGATTAAATCACATTGGCGGGTGCAGTTTTTATGACGGCAAGATTTATGCCGCCGTTGAAGATGGGAGCGACTATCTTAATCCTTATATCGTGGTTTACGATGCCGAAACATTAAAATATACGGGGGAAAAATATCTGCTGCCGCAAGAGCTTCATGTTGACGGCGTGCCGTGGTGCGCAGTGGACGCAGAAAAAGGCGTGCTTTATACGGCAGAATGGAATCATGCCGTGCAGCTAAATGTATTTGACCTTGATACTATGGAGCTTGTAAAAGAAATTCCTCTTATAGATAAACATTCAAACACAGCGGAAATTCACCGCGTACAGGGCTGTGAGGTATATGGCGGCAAGCTTTACTGCTCCACTGATACAGACGGCGACCAACCTGTGCTTTCTGTTGACCTTGACACCGGGGTTGTAAAAGAGGTATTCAAACGAAATCTTGGTGATGATGCAGAGGCAGAGGGGATGACTATTCTTTTAGAGGACGGAAAAATATATATAATAACAATGGATATAGGCCGCATAAACGGTGTGCCGATTAATGTGAATATAAGAAAATACGCCGTTTATTAAGTGTGTTTATGTTATGATTTTTAATAATATTAGGGTTTAAGGAGTTGTTTTAATGAGTTATCCGAAAATAGGCATAAGACCTATTATTGACGGTCGTTGGGGCGGTGTGAGAGAAAGTCTTGAGGCTAAAAGTGCCGCTATGGCAAATGCCGCTAAAGAGCTTATAGAGTCAAACTGTTTTTATGCTGACGGTACGCCGGCGAAAGTCGTCATTTCCCCTTGCTCCATAGGCGGAGGGGCAGAGGCGGCAAAATGTGCGGAGTTTTTCAGCACACAAAATGTATGTGCAACGCTTTCTGTAACGCCTTGCTGGTGCTACGGCAGCGAAACGATGGATATGGATCCTCAGACAATTAAAGCCGTATGGGGTTTTAATGGGACAGAGCGCCCCGGCGCCGTTTATCTTGCCGCTGTTTTGGCAGCACACGCACAAAAGGGATTGCCCGCCTTTTCGATTTATGGGCGTGATGTTCAAGATGTTACTGACAATAGCATTCCCGAAGATGTAGCGGAAAAAATTCTCCGTTTTGCGCGCGCGGCTTTTAGCGTCGGGCAAATGAGAGGGAAAACATATGTAAGCATAGGCAATGTTTCAATGGGTATTATGGGCTCGTACTGCGACGCGTCATTCTTTCAAAAATATCTTGGCATTCGCTCTGAATGGGTTGATATGAGTGAAGTAAATCGCAGGGTAGAGCTTGGAATATATGACCATGAGGAATACGAAGTTGCACTTAAATGGGTTAAAGAAAATTGCAAGGAAGGATTTGATAAAAACCCGCCATCTAAAAAAGACGGTGTAGACTATGTTCAATCATCAAGAGAGCGCAAGGACTATGAGTGGGAATATGTCGTTAAAATGACACTTATTTGCCGTGATATTATGCTTGGTAATCCTAAGCTTAAAAATATTATCCCCACCGGCGACGAGGCTAAAAAGCCGGGCGCGTTGTTTACGGGCTGGCATGAGGAGGCGCTCGGCAAAAACGCTATTATGGGCGGCTTTCAGGGACAAAGGCAGTGGACCGACTTTATGCCAAACTGCGACTTTACAGAGGCAATTCTTAACACAAGCTTTGACTGGACAGGGAAAAGGGAGCCTCAAATTTTCGCTACGGAAAATGACGGGCTTAACGGAGCGTCTATGCTTTTAGCAAAATTATTGACGAATGCCGCAGTAATGTTTTCTGATGTCAGAACATTCTGGAGCCCTGACGCTGTAAAGAGAGTTACGGGTTACACTTTAGAGGGTAAGGCGAAAGACGGCTTTATCCACCTTATAAACTCAGGCGCCACGGCGCTTGACGCTACGGGCGTAAGTAAGGATAAAGACGGAAACTCTCTTATGAAAAAGTGGTGGGATGTAACGAAAGAGGATATAGACGCTATGCTTTCTGCTACGGATTGGTGCCCAAGCGATAAAGGTTATTTCAGAGGCGGCGGCTATTCGTCACATTTCAAAACACAGGCGGAAATGCCCGTTACGATGATAAGAATTAATATTGCAGACGGTTTAGGTCCGTTTATCCAAATAGCGGAGGGTTATACAGTGACCTTGCCGGACGATGTTCATAAAACTCTTGATATGAGAACGGACCCGACATGGCCTACGACTTGGTTCGTACCAAATCTTACGGGCAGCGGAGTATTCAAGGATGTTTATTCCGTAATGGCAAATTGGGGAGCAAATCACGGCGCGATTGCTTATGGGCATATAGGAGCAGATATTATAACACTTGCAAGTATGCTGCGTATACCCGTTGCACTTCATAATGTGTGTGACAGTAAAATTTATCGTCCTCATTCATGGGGAGCATTCGGCACGAAAGAGCTTGAAAGCGCAGATTTTAGAGCATGTGATGCTTACGGAGCGTTATACCGCTAAAAGATATAAAAATAAGGCGGCAGCAGAAAAGAGCTGTCGCCTTACCTTTTTTATATAAATCTATAATGTATTCAGTTTATCTCTAAGTGAAAGAAAGTCTTCAAGTGCCGCCGGTTTATTATTAGGATTTCTTAAAAGCGCGGCGGGGTGGAATGTGCCCATAAAAAGAATTCCGCCCTTTTCAAAAAACTTTCCATGCTCCACAGTCACCTTAAAATCAGGAGAAATTAGTCGTTGTGCGGCAACCCTGCCAAGGCATACAATAATTTTGGGTTTTATTATTTTTACCTGTTCACGGAGCCATTTTATACATTCCTCTTGTTCTGCCGGTAAGGGGTCACGGTTTTTTGGAGGCCGGCACTTTACTATGTTTGCTATGTAGATATTTTTATTTCTGTCAAGGTCGATAGAGCTTAAATATTTATCGAGTAAAACACCGCCCCTGCCTATGAAAGGCTCACCTTTTAAATCCTCGTTTTCGCCCGGTCCTTCACCTATAAACATAACTTTTGCGTTAGGGTTGCCTTTGCCGAAAACAACATTTGTCCGCGTTTTAAAAAGCTCACAGTTACGGCATTTTTCACATTCATTTTTTAGTTTTTCAAAGTCAGTAATCATAATAGCCTCCTTTGGCGTTGCGATTGAGCAAAACACAGTATTAAAGCACGCAGCTTGAACTTAAAATGGGTTCGGATGGCTTAAAGGCAGATTAACTCTTTTGTGCTATTCGTTAAATTTTCATATCCGTCTTTCGTTATAACCGCCATATCCTCAATTCTGACACCGAATTTTCGGGGTAAATAAATTCCCGGCTCAACCGTTACAACATTGCCCGTAAAAAGTGTATACTCACTCCGTGGTGAAAGCGAGGGGTTTTCATGGATTTCAAGCCCTACGCTATGCCCTGTGCCGTGACCGAAATATTTGCCGAAACCGGCGCTCTCTATTATATCCCGCGCCGCTTTATCGGCGTCAACTCCCGAAATACCGTGTTTTAGAACGCCTAAAGCTTCGTTTTGTGCTTTAAGTACCGTTTCATAGACCTTTATCTGTTCTTTTGAAGGCTCTCCTAAAATAACGGTACGCGTCATATCGCTATGATAGCCATTATAAACGGCGCCAAAATCCATAGTAATAAAGTCGCCCTTGCTAACTTTTTTATCGGATGGCACGCCGTGCGGTAACGATGAATTTTTACCGCTTACAACAATTGTATCAAAAGACAGAGCCTCTGCACCGTTTTTTAACATAAAAAAGTCTAATTCGAGAGCTGTTTGTTTTTC
>JAAZGX010000250.1 GCA_012511005.1 Clostridiales bacterium | reverse complement strand
CGCAAAGCATTTCCAGCATATGCCGCCTTTTTCGCTTGAGGCGGGAGCTATAACCGTTCCGTCTTTCAGGCGGATATTCTTATTTTTTACGGGTCCCCTGCCATTTTCCTTGTCACCGGGCGCAAATTCACGAGGCTCGCTAAAACTCTCCCCTTTGTCATAAGAATATGATACATATGTAGCCCATGTTTTTACCTTTTTCCCGTATTTAAAATAAAGATTAATTGTACCGTCCTTTTTTTGAAAAAGAACGGGATTCCAATGCGGCATAGGCTCTGCCACACCCACACTTTTCGGCGCACTCCAAAGCCCGTCCTTACGCTTTGAGTACCAAATCAAAACATCATCATGCCCTTCCGCCGTACCTCCAAACCATGCGGCAAGCACTGAGCCGTCCTCAAGCGGCAGCACTGTTGACGCGTGACAGCTATTCATATACTTATCATTCTCAAAAATCATTTCCTTCTTCTTTGATACAATCTTCGTCATCTGAATTTTCTCCTTTATCTTCTTTATTTTTAACCGTTTCTTCATCGAAGGCATTCCACGGTTTATAGTCCTCTGTTACTTGCTGCGGTTTCTTTTCTTCTTTTAAGTAAATCTCATCTGCAAATTTACTTGATACTGTATAATAAAACATCGGATACCCCGGCATTTCCCGCAGCTCGATTATTATATTGTAGTTTACTATACATCTGAGCGTTAAAATTACAGGTAATAGAGACAATGGGATTGTAAGTAAAAGCCACATTGAAAACCCTGTTGAAAATGTGGATATTAATAATAACGATAGATATAGTAAAAATGTTACTATATGACCTTTTATGTTGTCATACTTCATCTGAACGAGAGCTAATAGTAGTGTTACAGTCAGAACTAATGGCAGTATATTTCTTATCATAGTATTAAACTCTATTGCAAGCCCTAATAACTGCATGACAAAGCGCATAGTCGAGCTGAGCGTTACGAAAGCAAAAGGCGCAAGATACAAATTGCAAACGGTTATGGCAATCTTATTCATCTTGTCCCACCTTGCTTTTAGCTCACGCATTTCATCCATATTCATTTCATTAATATCGCTGTGTTTAATTATCAAAATATCCACATTAACCCGCCTTTATTAATAATCTTCTTCTGATACGCTCTTTTTAAGCTCTGACACCACCCTGCTTGTGCCGAGCCTTAAAAACTCCCTTGTAACAATCATTTTTTAATTATGCACATCATCTTTATCTTCTGTATCTTTAACCGTTTCATCTTCAAATGCGCTCCACGGTTTATAGTCCTTAGGCGATTTCAGTACTTCGTTTTCACCTTTTAAATAAATTTCATCTGCAAATCTGCTCGTTACTGTATAATAAAATGTCGGATACCCCGGCATTTTTCGCAACCGAATTATTATATTATAGTTTAATATGCATCTAAATATAAAAACCATGGGTATAAGGGAAGCAAGAAAAAAGTATCCGTAAAGCGGTTCTATAAAAAATGCCGCCAAGCCGATAATAAAGTAAATAATTATAGTAGCAATATGCCCTTTGATACCAGTAGCTTTCATCTTTACTAAAGCTAAAATTAAGCATATAGATATAATGATAGGAAGCAGATTTGTGACATAGCTAATATTAAACTCCTGCACAAGAGCTTTTGTGATGATATGCCAAAGAATAATTGTAGCAGCGTGTGCAGCAACAAAAATAATAGGTGCAAGGTAGCAAGCAGAAAGTATTACGGCAATTTTATTCATCTTATCCCACTTTGCTTTTAGCTCCCGCATTTCATCCATACTCATTTTTGTTATATCGCCGTGCTTTATTTTTAAAAAAGCCATAATAAACCCGCCTTTT
>JAAZGX010000027.1 GCA_012511005.1 Clostridiales bacterium | reverse complement strand
GGCGAATATAAACAGGCGGCAGATACGGACAGAAGTTCAAATGTTGACGCCGTAGACCTTTTAATGATACGAAAGCACATTCTTAAAACATATACGATAGAACAGAAATAAAAACCCGTTTTGAAAGGCAAGGAATGTTAATGAAAAAAGCAGTATCACTTATTTTGATTGCTTTATTAGGAATTTCCCTTTTTGCACCTGCGGCATATGCCGCGTCGGCAAAGGCTTCAATAGCTTTGTCAAGCTCATCTGTAACTGTTGGTAATACGGTTAAGGTAACCGTAAAATATACGGCGGATGAAGCTATAGGCACATGGGACTTTAAGCTAAATTATAATAAAGAATATTTAGAGTATGTAAGCGGAGCTGACAGCGGCGGCGGCGGGGTATTAAACTTTTGCAGTTGGAGTGAAAGTGAAAACCAGAAAACGATTTCACAGACCGTTACATTCAAAACACTGAAAACAGGCAGTACCACTGTTTCGACGACTACATCGGCAATAGTTTCAAATGCAACTATTACAAAAATGAATACAACGAACGCCTCGGCAAGTATTACGATAAAAGCAAAGCCAGAAGCGTCTACTAATGCAAATTTAAGCTCATTAAAGGTGTCGCCCGGGACGCTTTCGCCGGAGTTCTCACCGTCTACTACTGATTACAAGTTAAGCGTTGACTATTCTGTAACAAACATAGCAGTCAGCGGAGTTACGGCGCACGGCGCTGCTACGAAATCTCTTTCGTCAACGGCATTAAAAGTTGGCGAAAATAAAATAACGCTCACAGTCACAGCAGAATCAGGCGCTAAAAAAACATATACAATAACAGTCACAAGGGGTACATCACCACTTGCAGATTTAACCGTTACGATAGGCGCGGTATCATATAAAGTGGCTTATGAAAGTGAAGAATTAAAGCCGCCGTCCGATAAATTTAAGGCGACTACCGTCAAATATGAAAATGAAACGCTTCCCGCATTTGAGGCGCCGGATAAATTATTTAAGCTTGTATGTCTATTAAGTCCGTCTGATGAAAAGGTTTGGTTTATGTATGATGAAGAGACGGGAATTTTCACAAAATATATAAGCGTTAAACCTGTTGTAAAAGAATACATACTACTTGATATGCCGCAAAACGAGGCAATTCCAAATGGGTATGAGCTAAAGAATGTTGCATTAAGTGACAAGGATTTTGTGAGCGCTTTTACAAAAGAAGGCAGTGAAGACGAGCTTATTATCGTATATGCGATGACGCTTGACGGAAATAAGGGGCTTTATTACTATCATACGAAAGATAAAACTTTTATGAGCGTTATGCCTGACAGTTCATCTGAAGAAGTCGGAGCTTTTGCTATGGCGTATGAAGAAATGCAGAATAAGCTTATTAAAGCTGAAAAAGAATTAAAGATATCACAAATACTTTTGCTTATAATAGCGGCTCTTTTCTCTGTACTACTTGTTATAGGCGTTGCTTATTCAATAAACGGCAGAAGAAAAAGGAGACAAGACGAGGAGTTATAGTAAAAAAATGGACTTGCCTTTTAGCAAGTCCATTTTTTAGCATATTTTCCCGTTTGACTTTCGGCTTGTTTCCGCTCTTTTTGCTATTTCATGGCTTAAAAGCG
>JAAZGX010000249.1 GCA_012511005.1 Clostridiales bacterium | reverse complement strand
TCAGCGTCATTAATATGACGGATAGCGCGCCTCTTGCACAAAAAGGCGAAAAAATTACAACGGACACTATTGAAGACAGGCTTTTTTATCAAGGCACGCTAAAATCAAAGGATTTACCGTGGAGCATTTCAATAAATTATTCGCTCAACGGCAAACAAACAACAGGTAAAGCTATTGCAGGTAAAAGCGGCGATGTTGAAATAGCTCTTTCCATAAAATCGAATAAATCAGTAAACAAAGCGTTTTTTGATAATTATGTTCTGCAAGTTACATTTACGCTTGATACGACTATTTGTAAAGACATTGCATCAGACGGCGCCACAATAGCAAACGCAGGTACAGATAAAATAATAACTCATACCGTAATGCCGGGAAAAGGCGCCGAAATAAGGCTAAAAACTAAAGCCGAAAACTTTAGTATGGACAGTATAAGCTTTGCCGCAACACCGCTTTCTATGGGAATTGCCGCTCCTGAAATAGGCGGAATGAAAAAGGATATGAACACTTTAGTAGATGCCGTGGGCGCGTTAAATGACGGTATTAAACAACTAAAAGACGGGTTAGGCAAAGTTTCTTCCGGCTCAGCAGAGCTGGCTTATGGCTCAAAAGAATTTAAGGCAGGTCTTAATGAGCTTGACAAGAATTCCGCCGAGCTTTTGTCGGCATCTGCCTCCATAAAAACCGCCCTTGATACAATCTCTTCTTATATTGCGTCAGGCGGGGCGGAAATCTCTATGGATTTCTTAGGCTCGCTTTTAACTACCGTATCAGCGCTTCCGTTAGAGCTAAACGCCGCAACGGGTGTATTCTCGACATTAAATCTTATAGAGAGGACAGCTTTTTCCTCTCTTGAAGATGCTATATCACAAATTCCTGAATATGATGTTAACTCGTCTGCTCTTTATGCGGCGCTTTATAATGACGGTGAGCTGACTGCAGAGCTTGACAAGCTTATGGAGTACTATGCCGCCGCGAAAAATGTAAAGTCGGCATTTGGCGCAATTGAGAATTCCCTAAACCTTGTCAGCGACGGATATGATTATGTCCTGTCCTCAATAGGCTCTATATCGTCGCAATTGTCAAGCGTATCATATAATAGTACGCGCGCAGGAAGCGGCGGCGATATGCTTTCTCAAATAAATGAGCTTATAACGGGTATGATGCTTTTAGCGGGCAATTACGGTCAATTCCATGACGGGCTTTCCGCCTATATGGGCGGCGTAAATGCTCTGTCCGAAGGATACAAAGAGCTTGACGCAGGCATCGGCTCTTTAGCAGACGGCTTGAATGAGATGTATTCCGGCTCAAAAGAACTGTCAGGCGGCTCTAACACGCTTTATAAAGAACTGCTTAACTTTCCACAGCTTATGGAGAAAGAAATAGAAAAGCTTATGAAGCAATATGATAAATCAGATTTCGTACCTATATCATTTGTTTCAAGTAAAAATACGAATATAACAGCCGTACAGTTTGCTTTTAAAACGGCGGCGATAGAGCCTTTATTACCCGCTGTGCCGACACCCGAACCGCCGGTAAAGCTTAGCTTTTGGCAAAAACTATTAAACCTTTTCGGATTATAGGAAATATTATGATAAAAAACATTTTATTTGATTTAGATGATACACTTCTTGACTTTCATTTGGCAGAGAAAATGGCGCTTATTAAAACACTCCGCCGCCTTAATATTGAGCCGAAAGACGAAATGCTCAAAAGATACAGTGAGTTAAACCTTGCTCAATGGAAGCTGCTTGAGCAGAAAAAACTGACTTTAGATGAGGTAATGGTGCGGCGTTATGAATTGCTTTTCGATGAATATAATATAGAAGCATGTGCTGTCAATGCCACACAGTATTACGAAAATCAGTTAGCAAAAGGACATTTTTTTATAGACGGCGCTGAAAAGCTATTAAATGACTTGTTTTATAATTACCGCTTGCATTTAGCGTCTAATGGCAGCGTAAAAGT
>JAAZGX010000248.1 GCA_012511005.1 Clostridiales bacterium | reverse complement strand
AGAATTTGAAGAAAGAGGCGTAACGAAAGACGCGTACCGCTGGTATTACAGAACGGGAATTAGCAGTGAAAACGAAATAAAATTTGCATCATAGAATTTTATTAAACAAAAAAAGTGCTTGCATAACTGTGGGCACTTTTTTATAAATGTTAAATATTTCAACTATTCTCAATATTTTATGCGTACTATGCCAATTCGACGCTTATTTAGGGATGCGTGCGTCAAGATTTGCAAATAACTCCTTGTTATTTGATGTAAAAAAGCGAACCCCGATAAAGCTTGAAAGCAAGCTGTATCAAGGGTTTAGAGAGTTTTATAAGGCAGTGATTTACCTTGTTTTTGGAGCTGGTGGTCAGAATCGAACTGACAACCTGCTCATTACGAATGAGCTGCTCTGCCATTGAGCCACACCAGCAGATAAATTGAAAATTGAAAATTGATGAAGGACTTCATCCTCGCCTGATTGAAGTTAAAATGAAGAACCGGAAAATTGAGCATGGCTTTTGTTTATATTTTTCTTAAATAAAAGCCGAGTCTGCTCCTCCGTAAAAGAACCGCTTGCGGTTCTTTGCGCAAGGAGTATTATAATAAACCTTTTAGTTTTTTGCAAGTGTTTTTTAAATATTCCTTGCTTCCTTTATATTCTTAATGAATTCTTTTGCGGTTTTTGTGATGTTTTTATAGTCGCCGCTTTCTGCGCCTTTCGTGAGCGCGCCGCCGGCGCCGACTGCTACTGCTCCCGATTTTATCCATTCACCCACATTTTCAGTCGTTACACCGCCCGTAGGCATCATTTTTGCATGGGGGAGTGGTCCGTTTAGGGCTTTTATAATTTTCGGTCCGAAAAGCTCTCCGGGGAAAACCTTTAATATATCCGCGCCTGCTTCCATAGCCGTTACAGCTTCCTTTACGGACATAATGCCGGGCATTACTGCTATGCGGTAACGGTTGCAGAGTTTTACCGTTTTTGCATCAAAATAGGGGCTGACAATGTAATTTGCGCCGCTTAGCATTGATATTCGCGCCGTTTCAGAGTCCAAAACGGTGCCGGCGCCTAAAATTATTTCCTCCGGTGTGTATTTTGCGGCAAGAGCTTCAATAACTTTATGCGCTTTTGGGACTGTGAAAGTAAGCTCAATAGCAGCAACGCCGCCTTCTATTAAAGCATCTGTTATGCGCTCGGCTTTTTCGGAACTGTCCGCCCTTACGACAGCGACAATACCGCTGTTTTGTATTTTTGTAAGGATTGTTTCTTTATCCATAGTTTTTTCCTTTCTTATCGCACAATTCTTGCGCTTTCGCCGTTTACTATGCGCTCAACCTCTGAAAGACTTGCCGTAGAAGTGTCTCCCGGAGTAGTCATTGCAAGTGCGCCATGTGCTATGCCGTAGTTTAGTGCTTTTTCCATGTCTGAAAAAGTCATAAGGCCGTAAATAAGTCCGGACGCGAAAGAGTCTCCGCCTCCGACACGGTCATATATTTCAAGACAGGGCAGTGAAATGCCGTTATAAACATTACCGTTTGTATATGCTATGGCGCTCCAATCGTTTATGGTGGCGGATTTTACAGTTCTTAATGTGTTCGCAATAACTTTTAAGTTTGGGTAAGTTTTCGTCACTTCACCGAGCATTTTAACATAGCCCTCAATATTCAGCTCTTTAAGACTTTCGTCATTACCTAAAACCTCAAAGCCAAGACACGCTGTAAAATCCTCTTCATTTCCTATCATAACATCAATATATGGAGCAAGCGACTTGTTTACTTCCTGCGCTTTTTCTAAGCCACCTATGCTTTTCCAAAGAGATGGGCGGTAATTTAAGTCGTATGAAACGACGGTACCATATTTTTTAGCCGTTTTAACGGCTGTTTCTACAGTTTTTGCGGTACTTTCAGACAGTGCCGAGAATATACCGCCCGTATGAAACCACCTTACGCCAAGTGTACCGAATATATAATCAAAGTCAAAGCATTGCGGTGTAAGTTTTGATGCCGCAGTACATCCTCTGTCTGACACACCAGAGGCGCCGCGTATGCCAAAGCCGCGCTCTGTAAAGTTTAGTCCGTTTCTAACCTCTCTGCCTATTCCGTCAAAGGGAAGCCATTTTATAAACGATGTATCAACACCGCCTTGAAGAATAAGGTCCTCTAAAAGTCTGCCGATATCATTGTCCGCAAATGCTGTAAGTACGGCGGTTTTCATACCGAAACAGCGCCTAAGTCCTCTTGCGACATTATATTCGCCGCCGCCCTCATAAACATTAAAGTTGCGTGCGGTTCGCACCCGCATATCGCCCGGGTCAAAACGCAGCATAACCTCACCAAGGGCGAGCATATCAAAAGTGCAATCCTTTTTCTGTTTAATTTCAAGCGGCATAACATCACTTCCTTACTGTAATAATATATCACTCCGCTAATTTTTTCAAGGGTTATATAAAACTTGCTTTGAAATTAAAAAAGTGGTATAAAATAAGAGTATATTTATCCGAAGGGAAAGAGTTTTATGTATTATCCTATAACTATTGCAGAACTTGAAAGGAATTTACCGTTATGCAAACTGAATGATGAGCTTTTTATTGCGGCATTCGTTATTTTCGGAGACGCGCCGCTTACTGTGGCATGTGCCAAAGAGCTTTTAGAAAAGACGGCAGAGCTAAACTATGACTATGTTATTACGGCAGAGGCAAAAGGAATTCCGCTTGCGCACGAAATGGCGCGTCAAAGGGGAGACGAAACATATTTTGTGGCAAGAAAAGTCCCAAAGCTATATATGACGGGCGTGTTTGAGGTATCCGTTCAATCAATAACAACCGAAAAAGAGCAAAAGCTTTTTCTTGATACGGCGGAAGCGGAAAAAATGAGAGGAAAGCGTATTTTAATTGTTGACGATGTTATTTCAACAGGGGAGTCGCTTAAAGCCGTTGAGGCTTTAGTAAACGCAGCGGGCGGAATAATAGCGGGAAAAGCGGCAATCCTTGCGGAAGGAGATGCTGCAAAAAGACGCGATATTACATTTTTACAGGGTCTGCCGCTCTTTAATATTTATGGAAATCCTATATAATATTAAATAAGTGTTACAATTTAATAAAAGGCTTGCAAAAGAGCAAGCTTTTATTATATAATTAATAAAATTGCATAATGGGTAGTTTTTTAATATTTTTTGGAGGAAAATGATATGGCTGAATTAACAAACAACGAAACTGTTTTAACATGGCTTGATGATATGTATGAAATTGTACAACCTGACAATGTCGTTTGGATAGATGGTTCACAAGAGCAGATTGAGCGGTTAAGAGAAGAAGCGTGCAGCACAAAAGAGATGTACAGGCTCAACCAAGAGCTTCTTCCCAACGGTTATTTGCACCGCACAGCGGTGAATGATGTTGCTCGTGTAGAGCATAGGACATTTATCTGTGCTAAAACAGAGGACAAAGCGGGTCCTACAAACAATTGGATGGCTCCTGACGAGGCTTATAAAATGCTTTATGATATTGCAGACGGCGCCTATAAAGGCAGGACCGCCTATGTAATTCCTTATTCAATGGGACCTATAGGCTCGCCGTTTTCTAAAATCGGTATAGAGCTTACGGACTCGATTTATGTTGTGCTTAATATGTGCATAATGACAAGAGTAGGCACGGCCGTTTTAGATGCTTTAGGTGACAGTGACGATTGGGTAAGGTGCCTTCACTGCAAATGCGATATAGACGAGGAAAAAAGATATATATGCCACTTCCCCGAAGACAATGCGATTATTTCCGTAAACTCCGGTTACGGCGGAAATGTTCTGCTCGGCAAAAAATGTTTTGCTCTTAGAATAGCATCTTATCAAGGGTGGAAAGAGAGCTGGCAGGCAGAGCATATGCTAATTCTTGGCGTTGAAAATCCTAAAGGAGAAGTAAGGTATATATGCGGTGCGTTCCCGTCTGCTTGCGGAAAAACAAACCTTGCTATGCTTATCCCGCCTGAAGGATACAGAAATAAGGGTTATAAGGTTTGGTGTGTGGGCGACGATATTGCCTGGATAAGAAAAGGCAAGGACGGCAGGCTTTATGCTATTAACCCCGAAAACGGATTTTTCGGAGTTGCTCCGGGTACTAATGTAAAGTCGAATTATAATGCTCTTGCCTCTACAAAGGAAGGCACGATTTTCACTAATGTTGTTCACAACCTTGACGATAATACCGTTTGGTGGGAAGGACTTGATAAAAATCCGCCCGTAAATGGGGTTGACTGGAAGGGTAATCCTTGGAACGGTAAAACGGCAGAAACAGTCGGCGCAAATCCTAACAGCCGCTTTACATCACCTGCGGTTAATTGCCCGAGCATAAGTCCGGAATTTGAAAATCCTGAAGGTGTGCCGATTTCGGCATTTATATTCGGCGGCAGGCGCGCTAAAATTGCTCCTCTTGTATATCAGTCAAGAGATTGGAACCATGGCGTGTTCGTAGGCGCTGTAATGGCATCTGAAACGACTGCCGCGGCAACAGGGGCGGTTGGCGTTGTTCGCCGTGACCCCATGGCCATGCTTCCGTTTTGCGGATATAATATGAGTGACTATTTACAGCATTGGGTAAATGTCGGCAAAGAGCTTGACCCTGAAAAGGCGCCTAAAATATTTAATGTCAACTGGTTTAGGAGAGATGATAAAGGCAACTTCCAATGGCCGGGCTTTGGTGACAATCTTCGTGTACTTCTGTGGATTATTGACCGCTGCGAGCATAAAGTGGATGCAGAAGAAACGGCTATCGGTTATGTGCCGTATGCGAAAGACATTAATATTGAGGGCATTGAGGATGAAATAAGCATTGAAACGCTTGAGGATATTCTTGATGTTGACAAGGCTCTTTGGAAAGAGGAGGCTGACGGGATTGAGGAATTCTTCACCCATCTTGGAGACAGAATGCCTACAGAGCTATTAGACGAGCTTAATACTCTTAAAGAAAATGTAGAATAAAATAAAAGGGATTGAGTGCGGAAAAACCCGCCTCAATCCTATTTCTTTGTAAAAAAATTCAGTTGGAGGATGCTATGAAATATAATTGTTTTCACATTAAACCTTTTATTCAGCGTACCAGAGAGTTTTATACAAAAGAGAACGGACTACTGTCTGATACTATTACATCCTGTCAGTTTGACGGTGACGGCAATCTTTATGCCGGAACAGATAAAGGGCTTTTAGTTTTTGACGGAGTTTCATTTAATACCTTTTCTTACGATGGATTAGACGGAGAAATTACATTTTTATATCTTGATAAAAGCAATACCCTTTGGGCAGGGGCGGGGCGTACCGTCTTTGCTGTTAAAAAGGGAAAGGTCACAAAAAGTCAGTCGTTTCCTAAAGCCGTTGTAGATATGGATACGGACGGGGAGGGCAACCTTTGGCTTTTAACGGACGATGTTTTATACATTTATGGCGGCAAAGAGTTTAAGAATTATGCAAAAATTCCTATGGGTTACGCAAAGGCATTTTGTGCATACGGAGAAAAGCAAGTATATGTGGCAAATCCTGTTGCTATTGTGGGGCTGTTCGGCAAGCGTCCGAGATGGGGTCCTATCGTTCCTGATGTCAGCGATATGCCAACAAATTGTATTCAATCAATGGCGGCTGATAAGTACGGTCATATGTTTTTGGGTACTGATGAGGGACTGTGTATTTATGACTCGTACAGCACTTGGCTTACGAGTAAGCATATTTATAATCTGCCGAAAAGTGATGTAAAAAAGATTTTGATTGCTGAAAATGGCACAAAATACATAGGTACCGATATAGGTCTTTACATAATGGAGCCGACTAAGACGAGCTTTTTGGGCGCGAAACGCTGGCTTCCCGATAGTGAAGTCACGGCAATAGCCATAAGAAAGGATAATTCAGAATTATGGATAGGTACAAATAAAGGGATTAGCAGAATATCAGAGAGAATGTTCACACTTCAGAAAAAAGCAGAGATATATCAAGAGATGACTGAAAAATACCATGTCAGAGATGTCGGTTATGTGACGGTAAGAGATTTTGAAACATACGGTGACATTACGAGCGGTGCAGTTGAAGTTTCTGATAATGACGGTATTTGGACTGCAAGCTACCTTGCCGCACAAGCTTTAAGATACGGTGCGACAGGGAGCAAAGAAGCGCTTAAAATAGCACGGCGAAGCGCAAAAGCCTTATTGAAGCTGCTTTATGTAACAGGAATAGAGGGTTTTCCCGCAAGGTCTTACAGACGAAATGGAGAACATAATTTCGGTGAAAAACACCCTGAATGGCACCGTACAGAGGATGAGTTTGGCGCACTTGAATGGAAAGGGGAAACCTCAAGTGATGAAACTTCGGGACATTTTTATGGGTTATCATTGTTCTATGATATTTGCGCTGACGAAAAGGAAAAAGAAGAAGTAGCAAATGCGGTATCAAAAATCGTAACGCATATCCTTAATAACGACTATGCGCTGTGCGATATTGACGGGTTGCCGACTACATGGGCGCGCTGGGGACCGCATGAAATAAATCGTGATGATAAGTTTTATTGGGAAAAATGCGTAAATTCACTTGAGATGCTGTCTATGCTGAAGGTGGCTTACCATATGACAGGGGACAAGCGTTTTGATGATGAATACAAAAAGCTCATTGACCGTGAGCATTATGCGTTAAACTGCATGCAGTATAAAATTCCTGATGCCAATGTCAGTCATATAGACGATAATTTGAGCTTTTTGGCGATTGTTCCGCTTTTAAGATATGAAGATGATTTGCAGTTAAGAGCGTATTATCTTAATGGATTAAAACACAGCTATGAGCTTCAGCGCAGCGAGAGATGTCCGCTTTGGAATATAGCATACGGCGCGTTAAGCGGTGAGATGTGCGACATTGAAAACGCCGTTCGCAGTATGGAGGAACTGCCGCTTGACTTAATCCATTGGGAGGTTAAAAACAGCGTACGACCGGAGCTTGACTGGGATAGCGGTCAGGAAATATTCGGCGGTAAAAGGCAGCTTAAAGCAGCGTTGCCGTACGATGAAAAACCGATAACAAAATATGATGCCAATCCGTTTATACCTGACGGAGGAAACGGATTTCGCGCAGAGGATGGTACTGTTTTTCTTCATCCTTATTGGTTCGCGCGCTATTATGGCCTTATTTCTGAGGAATAAAATATATTTGAAAGAAGGATAAGAATGAACAACAACCCCATGCGTAAAGATGGCATATTTGCCTTAATGCTGACACCGTTCAACGAGGATAGAACCATTGACTACAAAGCGTATGAAGCGTATTGTGAGTGGCAGGTAAAACAAGGCGCACACGGTATGTTTGCATCATGCGGCAGCTCTGAAATGGCAATGCTAACACAAAAGGAAAGGCTTACTCTTGCCTCTATTGCCGTAAAACACAAAGGTAATATCCCCGTTGTTGCCACAGGAAACCTTGAGCCATCGTGGGACGCACAAGTAGAGGAAGTCAAAAGAATGTCCGATACGGGAGTTGACGGTCTTGTATTCGTAACGAAAGGGTACGGTAACGATGAGGAACGGTTTTACTCCTACATAACGGATTTATGTAAACATACAAAATTGCCGATATTTTTATATGAGTTTCCCGGTTATCCGAATAACAAGATAAGCGGTAAAGTATATAACAAGCTCGTAAAGACGGGCAGAATATTTGGTATAAAGGACACCACCTGCACGGTAGAGGGTATAAAAGACAAAATAGATAATAAGGGAGACAGCGTTATTCATCAGGCGAATATGCCTTTCCTTTTAGAGTCGTTTAAGTTAGGCGCAGATGGTGTAATGGCTACGCCGACTACATGCGGAACAGCGTTTTTTATCCGTTTTTGGAATGCCTTCAAAAGCGGCGATATGGCATTAGCCGAAAAACGCTATCACGAAATAATGCTGTTTGATATGGCTATGGATTCAGGATTTTGCGCCTCTGCTAAAGAGCTTTGCAACCTTCAAGGAGCGAAAATGAACTGGTATACAAGGGGTAACCATTCTCTTAGCAAAAGCAGGCTAAAGCAGCTTGAAGCATTCCATGATTGGTGCAAAAACAACGAATTAATGGAATAGAAAACAGTAAAAGCCCCTCTTATCCGTTTAGGTAAGGGGGGCAAGTTTTATTTTCTCATAGTTTTCAATAAGGCGATTTCTTTGGCATATCCGTCAATTTCGTTTGGTGTTTCAAGGTAAAACGGCAAATCTCTTAAAACAGGGTGATTAATAATTTCGGCTATTCCCATAGCGCCGAGTGAGCCTTCGCCTATTTTTTCGTGACGGTCCTTTTGTGAATGAAACGGATTTTTACTGTCGTTAAGATGTATGGCTTTAAGGTGGGAAAGCCCTATAATTCGGTCAAACTCACTGAGTACTTCATCAAGATTATTTATAATATCATATCCGGCGTCGTAAATATGACAAGTATCAAGGCAAACGCCAAGCTTTGAGTTTAGAGCGGTTTTATCAATAATCTCCCGCAATTCCTCAAATTTACCGCCGATTTCACTGCCTTTGCCTGCCATAGTTTCAAGTAACACGACTGTTTGTTGCTCTTCTGTAAGAACCTCGTTGAGCATACCTGAAATAAGCTCTATTCCGACATCTGCCCCTTGACCCACATGACTGCCGGGGTGAAAGTTTAGCATAGCGCCCTTTATATACTCAAGTCTTGAAATGTCTTCAAGCATTGTGCTTTTTGCAAAAACTCGTATATATTCCTTTGCGGCGCTGGCGTTTAGCGTATAGGGAGCATGGGCAAGAATATACTTAATATCGTTTTCTTTTGCAAATGTGTTGTATTTTTCTATATCCTCAAGGTCAAGCGGCTTTACACTGCCGCCGCGCGGGTTTCGTGTAAAAAACTGAAATGTATTGGCGCCTATTAATACAGCTTGCTCTCCCATAGCAAGGAAGCCTTTTTGGGACGAAAGATGACAGCCTATTCTAAACATAATATCTCCTTTATCTTTGTTATTACCATTTTAATATATTATAAGATTTATATGTTAAAAAATCAATGCACTTTATTGATTGTAAGCCTGTTTTGTGGTAGAATTAGTTAAGATACGGGCAAAGCGAGGTGCAAATATGAGCATAGGCGGCAACATCCGTAAATATAGAAAAGCAAAAGGACTAACAAGGGATGAGTTAGCAAATCTTTTAAATGTTAAAAAGAACGATATATCAAACTGGGAATATGGATTTAAAAAGCCTAATACGGCTCAAGTGTACCATATTGCCTCGTTTCTTGATGTTACGCCCGAAAGAATAGATGCAGCAAGAAAGTCAAATCAAAATCAAGATAATTTTAATGAGAAAACAGGCGGGCAAAATGACTTTTCACTAAAAGTTGTAACACCTCTTGAAGAAACATTAAAAACAGGAGAGCGGTTGATATGGGTCGGCAAACCGAATGTTGAAGAAAAAACAGGGATGATGGACTTTATTCAAATGGCTTTCGGCTCAGTTTGGCTTATAATGATTTTAATCTCTGCATTAAGAGCAGTATTGTTTTATCCTCCTGCCGCTATTCTTGGCGTCCCCGCTATAATTATCGCGGCTTATACGGGAATTTCAAGGCTCTATACAATAAAAAAACAAAAACGATTTACCCACTATGCGATTACGAATGAAAGAATTATAATAAGATGTGATTATAAAAAGCAGGTTACGAAAAGCATAAATCTTAACGATATCCGCACTGTTCGCATTGAAGAGGGAAACGGCGGTATGGGGAACATAATATTCAGTGAAAAAGAGGAGCCGGCAGAAATAACTCGGCCACTGCCGCAGTCTCCCGGTGTTTACAGAGCAAGAAGATTTATTATGCCGCAAAACGGCTTTTACGGTATTTCAAATGTTAATAAAGTCGTTGATATTTTACGCGGCATTCTTGATTACAGTTAGAAAACATATAATGATATACCAATTTTACCGAAAAAAGCAATATCTACAATTGCGATAAACGAGGTGTACTATGTACTACAGAACATACGCTAAAGTATCTCTTTCGGCAATAAAACATAATGTTGATGTTATCCGAGAAAGAATAGATAAGGACATAAAAATTATGGCGGTAGTAAAGGCGGACGCTTACGGTCACGGCGCAAGCGAAGTTGTGCCTGTGCTTGAACAGAAGGTAGACTATTTAGCTGTTGCCGCGTTAGAAGAGGGGATATCACTTCGTGAAAGCGGTGCGAAAAAACCCATTTTAATACTTTCTTATACCTCACCGGAGCAGTACCACGAGCTTTTTAAATATGATATTTCGCAGACAATATATGATTTGAATAACGCAAAGCTATTGTCTAAAGCCGCGTTAAAAGAGAAAAAGACCGCGAAAGTCCATATAAAGATTGATACGGGTATGTCACGCATAGGCTTTTCTGACACTAAAGAAAGTATAGACGCGGTAAAAGAAATATGCTCTCTAAAAGGACTATTTGTAGAGGGTATATTTACTCATTTTGCAAGAGCAGACGAGGAGTATGAAAACTTTTCAAAAGAACAGGTACAGAGGTT
>JAAZGX010000247.1 GCA_012511005.1 Clostridiales bacterium | reverse complement strand
TCAATAGAGTCATAGCTAACATTTCCTTTTGTTATGACTACATTTCTGCGTACAGCAGCTTCAACGCCTATTGTCATAACTCCAAAGAGCATGACTAAAGCAAGAAGGACGCTAAGTAGTCTTGTAGACTGTTTCATATATATACCTCCATATTTTTAGTATGCCAATACAAAAATACGCGTGCGCGATTTTCAAACGCGGCTGCAACTACGCACACATCACAACCGTTATTCCTCCTTTGCAGACTTTCCCCCCTTCTTTTTTGCCGCAGTGGTGCGGCTGCCATTTCAAACATTAACCGTGTGGGTCTTAAGTAATTATTGAGCATTTACCAAAAACATAAACCATGCCGCTCAAAAACCTTTGCAGTGCACAGCGCTGATTACTCAAACGCGCAGCGGTGAGCCACACTTTGCGGTACTCCCGCTTGTGCACAAAGCGCCCACACACTTCAATAAAAGTGAAGTGATAAATAATGTCATTTTCGACTTTAGGGTACACTTCACCCTTTACCCACCTTTTCGGTCATCTAAATAATAACAAAGGATTTGATTAATGTCAATAGTAATTTTGAATTTTTTATTAACATTTTTACATTCCTTTAATAAATACGCGTGCGCGCGTACATTATATAGGTATTTTCCTTACAAAATTTTATAATAGTGTCTTATTGCGGGATTAAAAAAGAAAACAATACTATTATATATGGTGTTAATATGCTGTTTATAAATTAAAACTTCCCAACGCCTCGCATTTTGTTAAAAGCTTATGGACAAATCAGCAGCGTTTTTACCGCCGTATTTTGTGACAAACGCATAATTATGTGTTCTGATAAAAATTTATCGTTATTTTAACTTGATTTCATATGTAAATTGGACTATAATAACACTATATTTTGGAAGCTGTATTAAACTTTTTTTTACACTTTACAAAAGCTTTGTCAAAAGGAGTTTATCCGTGAAGCTGCTTGAACAGAAAATAATAAATGACGGTATTGCTTTAGAGGGCAACATTTTAAAGGTGGACAGTTTCTTAAACCATCAAATTGATGTCCCTTTTATGGACAAGTTAGGCAAGGAGTTCTCACGCCTTTTTAGCGGACTTTCTGCTACAAAAATTCTTACGGTTGAAGCATCCGGAATTGCACTCTCTTGCGCTGCGGCAAAGTATCTAAAGCTTCCTGTTCTTTTTGCAAAAAAGGGTAACAGAGCCAACATTGGCGCTGATGTCTACTTTGCGGCTTCTTACTCTTACACCCATAAATCCGAGTACATAATGACCGTTTCCCGAAAGTATTTATCGTCTTGTGATAAAATCATAATTATTGATGATTTTCTTGCTAAGGGAAATGCTCTTAATGGTCTTATCTCTATTTCGCAACAGGCAGGCTGTGAGATTTTAGGTATTGGCATAGCTATTGAAAAAGCTTTTCAGGGCGGCGGTGACGCCTTGAGGCAGGAGGGGTTTAACCTTTGTTCTTTGGCAATTGTTGAATCTATGGACAATGGCGACATTGTTTTTAGACAATGATTGTAGAGATAAACATTTTTTTTGGAGGAATGACAATTGAATAAGTTTCTGAAAGTATTTTCTCTCGTTCTTGCACTTTCCATGGTTCTTGTTTTCGCGGCATGCGGAGGAAATGGCGGC
>JAAZGX010000026.1 GCA_012511005.1 Clostridiales bacterium | reverse complement strand
TGCGGATCAGAAAGGAGTAAAAATGACAGGATCTGTACAACAAAAGAACGGTAAATATTATGCCGTGTTAAACTTATATGATGAAAAAGGAAAAAGAAAACAAAAGTGGATAGCTACAGGCTATCCAATAAAGGGAAACAAAAAGAGAGCAGAAAAGTTTTTGAGGGATAAACTAAGCGAGTTTAAGTCACTAAAAGATAGCACTGATAATCTCTCAGACTTTGATGTTAACGCAGAAGCAGATGAGAGGCAGTGTGAAGTTAAAGAGTGCGACAAGTCTTTTACAGATTGTATTATAGAGTGGCTTGACATGTCTGAGCTTAGAGTTGACCCTGTGACTTATCAAGGATATAAATCGGCTGTTGATAGACACATATTGCCCTTTTTTGAAAAGAAAAATCTCAGGCTTATAGACGTAAAAAGAAAAGATATTCAGGACTTTATTAATGAGAAACATAAGAATGGGAGATTAGACGGCAAGGGCGGTCTATCCGCTAAGAGCATAAAGATTTTCAAGACGATGTTAAACTCTGCTCTTAGGGAGGCGGTAAAAGACGAATATATTGTACGAAACCCGTGTGAGTTTGTTGTACTGCCTCAGCAGAATAAGTTTAGACCATCTTTTTACAATGGCAAACAAGCTGAAGAATTGCTTGAAAAAACTAAAGATGATGTGCTGTACCCGATTATACTAATCGCCTTACTTTATGGGCTAAGAAGAAGTGAAATAGTTGGACTTAAATGGGATAGTATCGACTTTGAGAATGATACCCTTACGGTAAATCACACAGTATCTGGTGTAACTGAAATGGTTTACAAAGATAAAACCAAAAGCTGTGCAAGCTATAGGACCTTCCCTTTAATACCCAATGTCAAAAACATACTGCTTGACATAAAAAGAAAAGAGCGTGAAAACACGCTGCTTTTCGGTAGCTGCTACAACAGAAATAGCTACATATTTAAATGGGAAAATGGTAACCCATATCGTCCGGACTTTATAACAAGAAGGTTTTCTAAACTGCTAAAACAAAATGACTTGCCGCATATTAGATTTCATGACCTAAGACACAGTTGTGCAAGTTACCTTGTTGCAAAAGGCTACACTTTGAAAGATATTCAGGAATGGATGGGGCATGCCGATATTTCTCCTACAGCGAATATTTATGCACACCTTGACACTGAAAGGAAGAACAAAATAGCAGAAGAAATGGCCTTAATTTGCTCATAGCTCTCGGTATCTTAGGATATTTGTTAGAAAAATGTTAGAAAAGTTCAAAAAAATCAATTTACTAACGACTAACAAAACCTCCCGAAAACCGCAGAAACCACTGCACATAAGGCCTTTGAGTTGTCTTTGCACTCAAACTTTGATACGAAGACAAAATTTATGCGTTTGTATTTTGATTTATGCATATAGTGATTATGTAAATATTGTGCAATACTCAAACAAATAGTGATTAATTAAAATATATATCCAATTATACACAAACCGTCATGTAAATTTATTTTCCCACTGCTTTTGATGCGATGTAAGATATAGAGGTGCTATTAGGAAAATTGGTTGGTGCGGTTGCGCTTTTAGAAGCATCGATTGTTGATTGAGTGAAATGTTATAATTGTTAAGAGAGGAG
>JAAZGX010000025.1 GCA_012511005.1 Clostridiales bacterium | reverse complement strand
TTTTCAAAGCGTTTTAAGCTGCGAAATGCCGTAGGATTTAGTCCGTTGGCAGAAAAAAACTTTGTATACGCTTTTTCTAAAAATTGTGTGTACTCATCGTCAAGATAATATACAAGACTCCATGTTCTTGCGTTTTTATAGTCCGGGTCGTCTTTTGCAAATGTTTCAAGTTCTTCAAGTATTTCGTCATAAGGACGACCTTTTTCGGGAATTTTTGAATTCATTGTTTCCACTCCTTTTTATCTTAGAATAGCTTATACAGGTAATTTACAGCTATGCCGAGGTAGTTTCCTATTGCATAGCCCACAACGCCGGTGGCTAACCCTGAAATAAGGATATCTGTATTATTGAGAGCTGCCGCAACAGGGGGAACGAACGGAGGAGAGCAAACAGCAGAAGCTGATGTAATAATCATCGTATCCGTATCAATCTTAAAAAGCTTGCTCAATATTGCGTGAAGCAGAAGACTGCCTATTATGCCAATAAATACATATGCGAATATAACGGGTTTAAAGTCAAGAAGCGCCCTAAAGTCCGCGCTTGCGGCAACAGAAAAACAGAATACATATATAATATACATTCCAAGTTGGAAAGTCCTGTTTATTTCCCGCACTTTCTTTATGAAAGAGACCGCTATGCCAAATGATGTAATAGAAAGCATCATAACTGCCATACCAAGACTGCTGTCAACTTTACTTGCAAGCATATTAAGCACATATGAAATTATAAAAATTAATACGGACAGGAAAAATGCCGCAATAAGCCCTTTTGCATTTTTCTTTCTTAATATCTCCCTGTAAGCATAAACAGACTCGTCTATACCGCTGCCGCTTTCTTCTTCCCCTTCTTTTAATACAGGTTTTTCATACGGCTTCATACGGAAAACCCTTACAAAGAACTTTTGCCCTACGGTAGAAAGGAAAAAGACATATAAAACTGATATGACAGAATCGTATGTATTGAATATAACATAGTCATTAGCGCTCATACCCACTGCTTGCCGTATAGAGCCAAGATTTACAGTGCCTCCCGTGTATACGGAACACGCGGCGGCAGCAAATTGAGGAGAATCGGGGTCGCCCCTGCCTATAGTAACATGGATAATCAGTGTGACAACTATAATTGAAATCGTTGCTAAAAGCATGCAAAGCATTCCCTTTTTAGCATTCTTAAACCATGACTTCAAGTCCAATGAAAATAAAACTAAAGGTAATGCAACGCAAATAGTAATGCTTTGCAAAAGGCTTAGTATACTTTCTCCGGAATCAGCTGATGTTATAAAGCTTTCCGGAAGAATGCCGAGGTTACCTACTATCATACCTAAAAGATAGCAAAGAAGAACAATCCCAACCTTTTTAAGCCACTTAACCTTTACGCAAAGCCAAATAAGCGGCGCAGGTACGGCAAGAAATAAAACTGCCGTTACTATGTTTATTACCATATCCGTAGCTTCTCCCTCCTTGTGTACAACACAAAGTCACATAATAATAGTAGTTTATCATAGTATTTTCATTAATTCAAGGCTTAAATTCAACAGTTCGACCATACAGTGAATGAAACCAAGTGTAAATAATCGTTTTAGACATTATTGATTTTGACACATAAAAGGAGTATAATAATTTTATCGTGGTATTTCTTATCGCGTTTATCCTTTTGGAAATTCTTTGTATTTTGGAGATGATGTCTTGAGTGAGGAATGTACAAGTAACTGTAAAACCTGTAATAAGGATTGCGGTGACAGAAAATCTGACTTTATGGTTGAAGCTAATGAGCTTTCGTCCATCAAAAAGGTAATAGGCATAATAAGCGGTAAAGGCGGCGTCGGTAAAAGCCTTGTCACCTCCGCTTTGGCAGCAGCAATAGGGAAAGAAGGCAGGAAAGCCGCTATTCTTGATGCTGATATAACGGGGCCCTCTATCCCTTCGTTTTTTGGTATTAAAGGCAAAGCCGAAGCAAACGAGCTTGGAATTTTTCCCTTTACTTCTAAGATAGGAGTTAAAATAATATCCTTAAACCTGCTTTTAGAGCATAATACGGACCCTGTTATTTGGCGGGGACCCGTTATAGCCGCTACCGTTAAGCAGTTTTGGTCTGATGTTATTTGGGATGATGTTGACTTTATGTTCGTAGATATGCCGCCAGGCACAGGCGATGTACCGCTTACCGTTTTTCAATCTTTGCCTGTTGACGGTTTAATTGTCGTATCCTCCCCGCAGGAACTCGTGGGCTTAATCGTTGAAAAGGCAGTAAAAATGGCGAATATGATGAATGTGCCTATTCTTGCATTCGTTGAAAATATGTCTTACTTTAAGTGCGACAATTGTGAAAAGACACATTATTTATTCGGTGAAAGCAAAATTGATAATTTTGCAGAACGCTATGGCGTTGACACTGTGGCTAAAATACCGCTTGACCCTGAAGTGGCGCATTTATGCGATATGGGCAAGGTGGAACATGCACATATCCCTGCGCTTGACGGCGTTGTAAATAAGCTGCTCTCTATGGAGTGATATTGTGAGGATTTTAATAGCAACAGACTCATATAAAGGCTCTTTATCCGCAAAAGAGGCATGTGAAGCAATTCGTGAGGGAATTATTCATAAAAATCCCAAAGCGGATATTACGGTTTTACCCCTTGCTGACGGCGGCGAGGGCACTGTTGACGCTATTTGTGATATACAAGGCACAAAGCCTATATACGCTAAAACCGTTGATGCCCTTATGCGCACCGTTTTAGCTAAGTATTGTATAATGGGCGGCACAGCAGTTATGGAAATGGCGTCGGCTGCCGGTATAACGCTGCTTAAAAAGGATGAGCTTAACCCAAAAGTCACAACAACATACGGCTGCGGCATTATGATTAAAGATGCGCTTGATAAAGGGATTAGAAAGATTATTCTTGGTATAGGCGGCAGTGCCACAAATGACGCGGGCGCGGGTGCGCTTTCCGCTTTGGGTGCAAAGCTGCTTGATAAAAACGGGAAAGAAGTTCCTATAGGCGGCGCGGCTCTCTTTTTAGTTCATGAAATAGATTTATCAGGCTTTGATAGCAGAATTTTTAAAACAGAAATAACGGTCGCTTGCGATGTTGATGCTCTTTTGTGCGGAGAAAACGGCGCTACAAAAGTATTCGCAAGGCAAAAGGGCGCAACTGAAACAGATATACCGCTGTTAGAAAATGCTCTTATCCATTTTGGCAAAATCCTTGAAAAAACTTATAATAAGCCTGTGTTCGACATTGCGGGCGGCGGTGCGGCAGGCGGTCTTGGGGCTATGCTTTCCGTTTGCTGCAATGCTGCTCTTTGTCCCGGGATAGAGCTGATTTCAAAACTTGTAGGACTTGAACAAAAAATAGAAAAGTGTGATATAGTCATAACGGGAGAAGGCAAGACTGATAGCTCTACGCTTCTTGGTAAGCTGCCCGTCGGAGTAGCTCGTTTGTCAAACAAATACGGTAAACCCTGTGTTCTTTTAAGCGGTGATATAGACTGCCCTCATGATTTACTATATGATGCAGGCTTTTCACAAATACATAAAGCGCGCCCTACAGGCGCTGCAAAAGAGTATTCAATAGCAAATGCAAAAACGCTTTTAAAAGAAAAAGCCGCTGCACTCGTTTTTAACAATTAAGTTTTTTTATGTTTCAGCTTGCTATAAAACAAAAAACTCCCGCACTTTTTTTCGTGCGGGAGTCGCTGTTTATACTTATAAAAAGTAAATGATAATATCGCGTCTGCCCCAGTTTATGCATTGGCTGTTAGAGTTCATATACAAGTCAACTGTCCAATCAGTATTATATATAAATCCGCCTGTATCCGCTGCTATGCAATAACCGTAAACATATTTTCCGTCGGCAGAAACAATAAACATTTCTGTACCGTAGGGGATTTCCCTTGGATCAACCGCAATATATCCGGTCTGTGCCCTTTTGCCCGTGGAGGTTTTTCCGCCCGGCTCACAATAAGCTGTGGCTTTAGCTTTTATACTCTTTTTATAGTTTGTCGGCAGTCCATCTTCGCCAATCGTTACATATGAAGGTACCGCCATTTCGCTTATCGTGCTTTTTGCACTGACATTAAACCCCTTTGGAAGCTGTGTTGTCTTTTTCGTGCCTTTTAACACAACCTTATCAACCGCTTGTTTTGTCACAGTTTCTTTTGCAACAATTTTATCGCTAAGCTCGCCGTTAATATAAATATACTCATAAGTTACGGTCTTTTCTCCGTTTTTGCCGTAAGTCTCCACCTTTGTATCCCCGACATAAAGGGAGGATGAGTTCTTTGAAACTGTTTTGTATCTGATTGTTTCCTTTTTAGTTTCTGATTTAGTTGTAACCCTGAATACCTCAATACTCATTTTATCAATGAGCTTTTCCGTAACGGCGGGAACAACCACATCATCTTTATTAAGCTTTATGCCAAGCTCGGCAATAACATCTTCTACTGTATTAGCGGCTAAAGTAATGTTTTTCTCTAACCCGTCATATTTAACCTTTATGGAATACTTATTGCAGACTTTTATTATCATTCCGTCGTATACGGTATCATTTAGCTTATAATTCAAATCATTTTTAAGAGTGTATTCCACTTTTGACTTTGTAAGGGCTTGTGCTACCGTTCCATAAATATTTATGACAACTGTTTCACCCTGTGCGGATATAACCGTAACCTTTACACCGCGGTTTATTGTGATTGTGTTTCTTTCATCGGAAAATTGGTTATTACTAACCTCATCTCCCTCAAATAATGATATTCCTGCTTGTTTTAAGATATCTTTCGTTTCTGTCTTGTAAGTCGAAATTGTCTTAATCTCATCACCGTCTATAATATCTATTTCATATACGGGTGAGGCTGCGGCGAATGCTGTTACCGATAAAAGGAAGGTAAGAGCTAAGGTGAAAAGCAGTATCCTTTTTAACGGATTAATGCTAAACATATCGCCGAGGTTTTTGTCTGACATGACTATCTCCTCTAATAAACGGCGTTCTAACCGATGTCATACGGCTGCCGTGCTCGGCTTTTTGTACCCTTGGATTTATCTTCTTTATTTGATTTCATTTGTTTTAAGCAGATAAAACAAGAGTTCAATAAGCCTTTAGGGCTATTTTTGCCCTTTTGCCTATTGGCGATTTGTATTATAGCAACCTAAAAAAACTTGTCAAATCGTCAAAAAAATGAAAACTGTGGAAATTGCACAAACAAAAATGCGCCAAAAGTATAAATATTACGCTCAAACGGATGTTTCGTCACTTTTCTGGTTTTATCTTCCTCCCTTTTTTAAATCTTTTTGTGAATAGTGTAAAAAGTTACAGTCTGTAACTTTTTAGGTTAAACATATTACAAAATGACTTTTTATTTTAATATTTATTCCATTTCTGTAATAATTAGTACTATATTATTATATAAAAATCTTACACAGTTGACACTATTAATAAATTAGTACTATAATAAAGTTAATTATAAAAGAAAAAAGGGAGGATTATATCTGAAAATTATACTTCCCGTCTATATAAATCAAATACTTTCGCACCTTAACAACAACGGTTTTGATGCTTTTGTTGTAGGTGGCTGTGTGCGTGACAGTATTATGGGAAAAGAGCCGCATGATTGGGATATTACTACGAACGCGCTGCCTTATTATACAAAAAGGCTTTTTTCACATATGAAAGTAATTGATACGGGCATAAAACACGGTACAGTTACAATTATAATTGAAAAAAATCCTGTTGAAGTTACGACTTATCGCTTAGACGGTGACTATTCTGATAATCGCCGTCCTGACAGCGTCACTTTCACAGACGAGCTTACGCTTGACCTTGGTCGTCGGGATTTTACTATAAATGCTATGGCTTATAATCCAAAGAAAGGGCTTGTTGATGAGTTTAGTTCACTTAGGGACTTAAACGCAAAGCTAATTAGAGCCGTTGGAGATGCCGATGAACGCTTTCTTGAGGACGGTCTTCGCATTATGCGCGCTCTTAGATTTGCTTCTGTTCTCGGCTTTGATATCGAAGAAAAGACGGCTCGAAGTATTCATAAAAATAAAGATTTATTAAAAGGAATTGCCGTAGAGCGTCTTTTTTCAGAGCTTAATAAGCTCATTGTCGGGAAAAGCGCGGGTCGTGTACTTTTAGAATACGGGGAGGTCTTCGGTACATTTATCCCTGAGATTTTGCCCGCAATCGGTCTAAAACAATGCGGAGAAAAGCATTGTTATGATGTTTTTCAGCATATATGCCATACTATTGACAATATAGAGCCTATAAAAGAGCTTCGCCTTACTATGCTGCTTCACGACCTTGGCAAAGTGCCAACAGCACAGAAAGACGAAAATGGGAACAGTGTTTATCCTAACCATGCAAAAGTCGGTGCAGAAATTGCAAAAGAAATTCTCAATAGATTAAAATCGGATAACAAGACGGCAAATACCGTTATAAAATTAATTTCTTTGCACGATTTTGAAATTCCTAAAAGCAAAACAGAGCTGAAGCGTCTATTAAAAACGGTTACGCCCGACGAGTTTAAGTTGCTTCTTAAAATAAAAAAGGCTGATAGGAGCGCCTTATCCGAGAGTTTCCGCGATATAACCGAACTTTTAGAAAATGCCGAGGCTTTTCTAAAAGAAATTATATCAAAAGATGAATGCTACAGTCTGCAAAATCTTGCAATTGACGGCAAATCGCTTTCAAAAAAAGGTTATGTGGGAGAGGATATAGGCAAAATGCTTGAGAAATTACTTGATGCCGTTATTGAGGGTAAATGTGAGAATACTTTCAAGGAATTATTAAATTATGTTGATAAAAATATCTTGTAAAAAATGCATATATATAATAGTATAATAAAAAGAAATGGAAGTGAACTTATGAGAAATATATTTCATTTGAATTTTGACTGGAAATACACACCCGAATACGAAGAAAAAATGGTTAATCCTAAATTCAATGACGAAAACTTTGTTTTAGTTGATATTCCGCATACGAACCTTGAGTTACCTTATAACTACTTTGACGAAAAGTCGTACCAGTTTGTAAGCTGTTACAGAAAACTTTTTGTCATAGAGGGCGGCAAAAAGAACGGCAAAAGATATATACTCCATTTTGAGGGCGCCGCAAATTATTCGCGCGTTTTCTTAAACGGTGCGTTTGTAGGCGAGCATAAAGGTGCTTATACCCCGTTTAGCTTTGATATTACAGAGCAGTTAAATGACGGTGATAATGTTTTAGCGGTTGTGCTTGACTCGTCTGAGCGAAGCGAAATACCGCCTTTCGGAAATGTTGTGGACTACCTTGTATACGGCGGAATATACAGGGAAGTTTGGCTTGAAGAAGTAAGTGACGCTTATATTGAAAGCGTATTCATTCGCACAAAGGATGTCCTAAACAACAAAAAGCTTATTGAAACAGATGTTGAGTTTAGCGAAAGCGTTTCAGGTGATATAAAGGTAATACTTTATGACGGTGAAGATGTAATATATGAAAATAAGTCCCCGTTTTCCGCTAAAACAGTAAAGCTTAAATGGCGCATAGGCGGCGTTACTTTATGGGATACAGAAAATCCAAAGCTTTATACCTTAAAAGTCATATTCGGTGATGATGAAAAAATAACGCGTTTCGGTTTTCGTGAATGTAAATTCAAGAGAGACGGGTTTTATCTAAATGGCAAGAAAATAAAGTTATTCGGGCTTAATAGGCACCAAAGCTATCCTTATGTCGGCTATGCTATGCCAAAATCCGCACAAAAGGCAGACGCGGATTTTTTAAAATTTAATCTTGGTGTAAACTTAGCTCGTACATCCCATTACCCCAATTCCGTTCATTTCCTTGACAGATGTGATGAAATCGGACTTTTGGTGTTTACTGAAATGCCGGGCTGGCAGTTTATCGGAGAAGGCGAATGGCGGGACAATTGCATTGATAATGTTAGACGAATGGTTCTTCGCGATAGAAATCATCCAAGCGTTATTTTATGGGGTGTGCGCATAAATGAGGGCGCGGACTGCGACGAGCTGTATGAAATTACGAATAGTTTAGCACGGGAGCTTGACGATACGCGTCAAACAGGCGGCGTTCGTAATATGCCGCGCTCTAACCTGCTTGAAGATGTTTATACCTTTAATGATTTTACGCATGCCGGCGGTAAATTCGTTCTTCTTCCTGCCGTTGCAGTTACGGGACTTCGTGCGCCGTATATGGTAACAGAGCATAACGGGCATATGTATCCCACAAAGTCATTTGACCGTGAGCAGTTAAGAACAGAGCATGCCCTAAGGCACGCAAGAGTGCTGAATAAGGCGTTCGGTAACAGCCGCATATCAGGCGTTACGGGCTGGTGTATGTCTGACTATAATACGCATAAGGATTTCGGCTCCGGTGATAAAATATGCTATCACGGCGTGTCGGATATGTTCCGTATACCGAAACAGGCGGCGGCAGTTTACTCCTCACAGCAGGACAAAACCCCTTATATGGAGGTTCTCTCGTCAATGGATATAGGGGAACATCCCGGCGGTCAGCTCGGAAATGTATGGGTATTTACAAATTGCGATTATGTAAAGTTATATAAAAACGGCAGATATACAAGCACGGCATTTCCAAATTATAAAAGATTTCCCCATCTCCCTCACCCGCCTATTTTGGCAGATAATTTTATAGGAGACGCTTTAACCTCAATTGAAAAGCTTGATGAAAGAACGGCGGCTCTGCTTACGGATGTACTCGTAGCGGCATTTACGCATGGATTTGCCATGCCCCCGATAAACTACTTAAAAACTGCCGCGGCATATATTAACGGGCGCATGAGTTTTTCACAAATTTACGATATTGTCACAAAATATATTGCTAATTGGGGCGGAACACAAGTTGTATATCTTTTTGAAGGGTATAAAGACGGAAACATTGTAAAAACTGTTACAAAAACCGCCGTAACGGATACGCATCTTGATATTAACGCGGACAGCTTGACGCTTAATCACGAAGACACTTACGATGTTACGAGAATAGAGCTTATAGAGCGCGACCAAAACGATAACAGACTGCCGTTCTCAGATACCTCAATAAAGATTAGTTTAAGAGGTCCCGCCGCCGTTATAGGACCGAGTTCTTTCCCGCTGATAGGCGGCGCAAGAGCGTTTTGGATAAGGACTAACGGCGAAAAAGGTAAAGTGACAGTCTATGTTGAAAGTGTGAAATACGGAAAACAAAAGATTGAATTATTGTCACAATAATGATATAATTGAAAATTGAAAATTAAAGGTTTGCGTTTACCGTTAATCTAAAATTTAATATCTAAATTGGAGAAAAAAATGAAAAAGCCTTACTATATCACAACAGCTATAGCTTATACCTCTAAAAAACCGCATATCGGCAATTCTTATGAAATTGTGCTGACTGATGCTATTGCGAGGTTTAAGCGAATGCAAGGTTTTGATGTTTTTTTCCTTACGGGAACGGACGAGCATGGACAGAAAATAGAAGAATGCGCAAAAGAGTGTAACTGCTCACCAAATGAATATGTTGATAAGATTGCAAATGAAATTAGGGAAATATGCGATTTATTAAACACAACTTATGATAAATTTATTCGTACTACGGATGATTATCATGTAAAAGCCGTACAGAATATTTTTAAGCGTCTTTACGAGCAGGGCGACATATATAAGAGTGAATACGAGGGTATGTACTGCGTTCCGTGCGAGGGTTTTTATACAAGCTCGCAGCTAATTGACGGTAAATGTCCCGAATGCAGAAGTGAAGTCCGCCCCACAAAAGAGGAAGCGTATTTCCTAAAGCTTTCAAAATACCAAAAACAGCTTGAGGAGCATATTCTGAAAAATCCCGATTTTATTTATCCTGAAAGCCGCAAAAGAGAGATGCTTAACAACTTTATCAAGCCGGGACTTCAAGACCTTTGTGTATCAAGAACCTCATTTAAATGGGGCGTACCGGTAACATTTGATGACAAGCACATTATTTATGTTTGGGTTGACGCTCTTTCTAACTACATTACGGCGTTAGGATTTGACGCAAAAGAAAACAGCAAGCTCTATTACAAATATTGGCCTGCCGATGTTCATGTTATCGGCAAGGATATTTTGCGGTTTCATACCATATACTGGCCTATTATACTAATGGCGCTCGGCGAGCCTTTGCCGAAACAAATATTCGGTCACCCATGGCTTTTAATGGGGAACGATAAAATGTCAAAATCAAAGGGTAATGTAATTTATGCCGACGACCTTGTAAATCTTTTCGGGGTTGACGCTGTGCGCCACTATCTCCTTTCCGAAATGCCGCACGCAAGTGACGGCTCTTTGACATATTCGTCAATTATTGAGCGATATAATTCAGAGCTTGCTAACACTCTTGGCAACCTTGTAAACAGATGTGTCGCTATGGTTAATAAATACTTTGACGGTGTTCTTAATGCTCCGAAAGAGCCAAAGCCTATTGACGATGAGCTTAAAAGCCTTGCCCTTTCCGCTTTGCCTAAAATAGCAAAGCTTATGGACACTTATCATATAAGCGACGCGGTAGACGAAATCTTCTCCTTGGCAAGAAGAAGTAATAAATATATTGATGAGACGACGCCGTGGATTTTAGCTAAAGACGAGCATAAAAAAGAGCGTCTAAATACGGTTCTTTATAATCTGATTGAAAGTATACGCTTTATAGCCGTTCTTTTATCTCCTTTTATGCCCGCTACGAGTGAAAATATCCTTTCTCAAATAGGGTGTAATATTAATTCCTTTAATTCTCTTAATGAATTCGGTGCAATGCCGGAGGGTCAAAAGATGGGCGAGCCTGTACCGCTGTTTTCACGGCTTGATGAGAAAGAGGTGCTTACTAAAATAGAAAGCGCTTTAGGTGAAAAGCAGGAGGAAACGGCAGACTGTTTAGAAGGTGTTTCAATGATAGGCATTGAGGACTTTGCTAAAGTAGACCTTCGCATAGCGGAAATTATTGACTGTAAACCGATAAAGCGTGCTAAAAAACTGCTGGAGCTGACGCTTAATGACGGAACATCCGCACCGCGTACGGTCGTTTCAGGGATAGCTCGCTGGTACAGCCCCGAAAATCTCGTCGGCAGAAAAATCATTCTCGTTTATAATCTTTCACCCGCAACGCTTTGCGGCGTCGTAAGCAGTGGTATGATTTTAGCCGCCGCTTGCGGTGAAGATGATGTAAGGGTTATTTTTGCGGACGATATGCCTTCGGGCGCGAAAATTAGTTAGTGGATTTATATGAACAACATTTTTGATTCCCACGCCCATTATACTGACAGTGCTTTTGATAATGACAGACACCCGCTTTTAGCCTCTTTGCCTAAAGCGGGCGTTTGCGGCATTATAAATTGCGGTACAGACATTAAAGACTCTAAAGAAAGTGTTCTCCTTTCACATAAGTATGATTTTATGTATGCCGCGGCAGGCATACACCCGCATGAAGCAAGTAAAACAAAGAATTGCTATTTAGCTCAATTAAGTGAGCTTCTTGCGGATAAAAAAGTCGTCGCTATAGGTGAGATTGGGCTTGATTATCATTATGATTTTTCACCGCGTGAAGTTCAAAAAAGGCTTTTCGATGAGCAGCTGCGCCTTGCAAAGAAGTTTTCACTGCCCGTAATAATTCACAACAGAAAAGCACATGCCGATACTTTGGAAATCCTGAAAGAACATAAACCCGCAGGCGTTCTGCACTGTTTTTCAGGCAGTGTGGAAGTGTTAAAAGAGGTTTTAGACCTTAATATGTACATAGGGCTTGGCGGCGCAGTTACATTTAAGAATGCGAAAAAAGTACTTGCCGTCGCTTTTGCTGTTCCGCTTGACAGACTTCTTATTGAAACGGACTGCCCGTATATGGCGCCGGAGCCGCACCGCGGCGAAAGGTGTAATTCATCGCTTATTCCTTTTACGGCGGCTAAAATTGCAGAAATTAAAAATATTAGCGTTGACGAAGTACTAAGTGTTACGGCAAGAAATGCACAAAGACTGTTTTTACAAGAGAGATATATATGAAGAAACCAAAAAATGAAAACAAAAAAATGAAAACCGCTTTATTGTGGCTTGGCGTGACTTTCGCCGTCATGCTAAGTCTTTTTATAGTGTTGTTGATTTTGTTAAACGGCACAAAAGACTTTATCGTAAGACTTGTCGGCACAATGCCCGAAGAACCTTTAGCTGATATTGTATCTACTACGAGCCCGCCTCAAACTACTGACCCTGTTATAACAGAAACTGAGCCTAAAAGCACATCCTCACCCACAACGGAAATACCTGCAAATACTGCTACAAAAACAGAAACAACTGCTCCTATAAATTCACTTAAACACATTGATACAACAAAAAGATATAACCACTCCTTACTTTTAGAGGATATTAATAAAGCCGCCGCCCTTTATCCTAAGCTTATTTCTGTAAGCACAGCAGGAAATTCTGTAAACGGCAGAGCTATAAAGCTTATGAAAGTTGGCAAGGGGGATAAAAAGGCGTTCATTTTAGGCTCTATTCACGCAAGGGAGATTATTACATCAAAATATCTGATGCTGTGTATTTTCGAATATTGCGAAGCTTATAACAGCAAAAGCGGTAAATACGGCTCTTATAATGTGAAAAAACTGCTTGATGAGTACACTCTTTACATTGTCCCTTGTGCTAATCCCGACGGTATGGAGATTGTATCAAACAGAAAAGTTCCAAATGCATATATAGCGGATTTTTCAAGATATGACTATAAAGCCAATACTAATGGCGCAGACTTAAACAGAAACTTTCCGCTGGCGTGGGAGCAAATTGAAAACGGCGTTACGAAGCCTTCTAACGCCGCCTATAAAGGCGCAGCCGCCGGCAGTGAGCCTGAAACAAAATGTGTTATGAGCATTTGTAAGAATAATGAGTTTGAGTTTGCATTATCCTTTCATATAACGGGTGAGTGTATTTTCTGGGGCGATACATACGATACGAGCCTTAATGAAAACTATAGAAAATTTGCAAAAAGGCTTACCGACCTTACGGATTTTTATCTGACGCCCATATCAAATGATGTAAACTCCTACGGCGGGGGATTTGAAAATTGGTTCCGTCATGAGTATAAAAAACCCGGCTTATGTGTCGAGCTTGTGTCTTATAAATATACTTCATCCCCTACTGACAATACTGACTACAAG
>JAAZGX010000024.1 GCA_012511005.1 Clostridiales bacterium | reverse complement strand
GAAGAGAAACCGCCGTCTACAGGTATAATAACCCCTGTGACAAAGCCGGAATAGCTTTCATCTGAAAGGAAAAGCAGTGCGCCTGTAAGGTCTGAGGGAACGCCGAATTTTCCAAGCGGCGTATGGGAAAGTATTTTTTCGGAGCGTGGCGTTAATGAGCCGTCGGGATTATAAAGCAGTGTTTTATTTTGATTTGTGGAGAAAAATCCCGGTGCTATTGCGTTTACACGAATTCCAACCTCAGAGAAATGTACCGCCATAAACTGTGTAAAGTTTGACACAGCAGCTTTTGCTGCGGAATATGCGGGAATTCTCGTCAAAGGCTTATATGAGTTCATTGAAGATATGTTTATAATTGAAGCGTGTTTTTTACCTATCATATCTTTCGCGAAGGCTTGCGTTGTCAAAAGAGTCCCAAGAAAATTTAAGTTAAATACAAACTCTATACCTTTAGGCTCAAGGTCGAAAAATGTTTTAATCCCCTCTGCTTTTTCAGTAATATCTGAAAGCTCTAATTTGTCCTTTGTAGTCGTGCCGGAGGGGTGATTTCCGCCGGCGCCGTTAATCAGCAAATCGCAGGTTCCAAGGGTATCGTTTATAGCGGCACGCGCTTTAGAGAGGCTTTCGGCGTCAAGCACATCGCACTGTATTGCTAAAGCGGTTTCGCCTGTCTGTGTAATTTCATCAGCGGTTTTTTGCGCCGCATCAAGCTTTAGGTCAAGTACCGCCACTTTCATTCCAACGGCGGCAAGGTCCTTAGCAAAAGCGCTGCATAAAACGCCGCCCGCTCCCGTAATAACGGCAACCTTATCTTTTAATGATGGATGACTATACATTTTTATTCCTCCTAATTTACGCCTGCCTCACTAAGGCAGCTATGAAGTGCGTTAGCGGCAACATCAAAAGCCTCACGGTTAGAGCCGTATGTAAAGTCATTTTTAAGCTTATCAGCCTGACCGCCCTCTTTTTCCAAAGCAGAAAGTCCCTTAAACACTTTAAGGTGCGGCTCAAGTGTTAAAAACCGTGCGCCGTCTTTCTTGTTAAAACGGCGTAACAACTCAACTATTTCACCGTCACCCTTACCGGCGGGGCGAACTTGACCACCGTCATAAATACAGTCTTTAATATGTAAATAATCAATATATTCCTCTAATAAATCATAGGCAGAAAGAACTTTTACACCGCTTTGAATGAAGTTTGCAGGGTCGAAAACGCCAAGCATCTTGTCCTTTAATGTGCGGTACAAGTCCAGACATTCATGCTCGTTTTCGCCGTAAATACCTTTTTCATTTTCGTGGCAACACCATACACCATGTTTTAGGGAATAAGAACTCATTTTATCAAGTCTTTCAAGAACCTCATCCCTGTAGTCTGCCTTATTATCGTCCTCGTCTACGAAAAAGCTGAACATTCTTATTCTTTTTGTATCAAGAATATTTGCTATTTCAACACAATTTTTGAATTCCTCAAAATGCTCGTCAAAGTCATCCGTTATTTCAATTTTACCGAACCGAGAGCCAATAGACGAAACGCCTATTTCATTATCGTTAAGCACTTTTTTAAGCGCCTTAGCCTGCTCTGCCGTATAATCTGAAATATTGCCATCGTCAAGCCCGCGTGGCTCTATATGAGTAAACCCATTAGCCTTTAGCGCCTCAATCTGACTTAGTATACCGCCGCCGGCCTCATCTGCAAAAGCCGAAAGAAGAAAGTCCGCCATATATTACAACTCCTTATAAAATATGTTAAAGCACAAAATGTACTATGACCTTTATTTTACCATAGCGCAATAAATAAGTAAATAGAAACAAACAGAGAAAGCACCTAAAAGCTTGCTTTCTCTGTTTATTGTATCTAAGGGGATACTAATTTATAAGGAAATTATCTAAAAAATCCTCTATTGGCTCATTGTTGACAAAAAGAGCCGTGCATATGAGCTTGCCGTCATATACAATAACAGTAGCAGTTACTTTGTAGAGCGGAGGCTTCACCTCTGGAGCGGAAGGTAATATCTTCTCAAAAATCATTTCATAATCGTGTGACATTGTATTATTTATAAAAAGGTCGAATGAAACCCTATTGTTTTGGATTTTATTTTTAAGCTCCTTATTAATAAAATATTTGCAGCCTTTATCATAATTTTCCGGTAGAATATACTGACCGTTCAAAGGCAGTTCTTTTCCTATTTCATATTTTACACTTGATATACCGTTTTTATCGGTAACTAAAGAGTAATACATTTCATCCGGTTCTTTTTTGTCGTAATAATCCTTGTTTATAAAATGTTTAAATGAAAAGCCAAGATAATTATTTTTTAAATACAAGTATTGAATTTCCATAGTATACTCTGTTCCGTTACTCTGAATTTCATCATTTATATTTTTACTTATGGCAACAACGCTGAAAGATGCAAAAATTTGCAGTGCGATTATAATAAATAATATAGTTTTACGCATTTATATTCGCCTCCT
>JAAZGX010000246.1 GCA_012511005.1 Clostridiales bacterium | reverse complement strand
TTTTAAAAGCGGTGAAAACAGGCTGTAGAGCAAACAGGACAAAATGAAAAAGACACCTGTAAGCAGGACTACAAAGGTCAGAATGTCAAAAAACACATAATACCTTGAAGCTCCGCAGACATGATACACCTCGTATTCTTTTTTTCTCTTTTGGGACAGGTAAAGAAAAATAGAGTAAACATTTATAAACGAAAGACACAGTAATAGAAATGCGGTAAAAAGCTGCGTTGCTTCTATGCTTTTTTTCTGGGGGACGAAAGGTGCTATAACATCGGTAAAGTGTATGTATCCGTCGATAAAGGATAGAAAGTCTTCATGTTCATCTTCATTTAAAGCCTGTTTTAAGGTGATGATAACTGTTTCTGTATTAAGGGATAAATTCTCGTATGCCTCTTTAGAGATAAAAGCGTATATTGGAAACATCGTGTCTATAAACGGTGTAATACTGTGGAAACCGTAAGCAATGACATTGAAGACGCTCGTGCCTATGGTGAGATAATCACGAATAAAGCCGTCTTTTGTAATGACGGCTTCATTTCCAAAGGAGAAACGGATAGTTCCAAGGGTAGCTGTGGTAAGCAGTTTTTCGCTGTGCAGTTCACAGGCGACATTAATTTCAAGCGGTGTTTCTTTTCCGCCAATATATTGGAGTGTTTGTGATTTTCCGGCAACTATAAGCGAGTAAAGACAATTGTTGTCGTTTAATTTTTTGCGTAGTGAAAGGGTTTGTTCAATATTCGCCGTTTCGGTATAAAAATACCAGATACGAGCCTGAATATTATTTTCTTGGCTATCCTTTGCAACCTGATAGCCATAGGAAACCAGAAATAGCGAGCATATTATGGAAACGGTCATAACGACCGCAATAAGCGCTGTATTTACTTTTCGTTCGAAAACAATTTTTACCACGGATTGAAGCGTGAATATAAAATGTTTCATAACAATTCCTTTAAATATAAAATCAATAAATATCAATAATTTCTTGATACTGAGCAGCGGTTTCCATATATTTTTCAAGTGAATTTGTGATTATATAGCCGCCGTCAATTATTTTTTTGGCTGTCTCTTTTGCCCACTGCCGGTTTTTGTCGTTCGCCGTTTTTGAAAAGTCACGAAGGAGTCCCGAAAGAGTAAAAAATGATAATGAATCGGTAATATCGTTATCAATAAACGCTTCAAACGCAGTTTTGAATTTCTCGCTGTTTCCAGAAATTAAAATAAGATTTAGAAAAGCAGGGTATTCAAAGTTATAGCATGAAACAAAATTCTCCTCGGTACCGTATTTACTCTCGTCAAGAAGAATTTCAAGATATTTAAGATGCTTATTATTAATTTTGTCACTGCCCTCGGATTTTTGTGCGGCAAAGGTAAGAGTGTCACATAAATAGCACAGAGTATTATAATTCTTAGTAAGCAAAAATTCTGCTTCAAAGATTTTTATCACAGCGGTATATTTTTCTGCATTAGATAGCCGTTCGGTTAAGATTCTGGAAGTTACACCGTAAAAGAAAGCCCCTAAAATTAAACAAGTTATAACGGAGATAATAATTATTCTTTTTTTCATAATAACCTCACATTATGTATCATAAATAGCAATAATTGCAAACAAACAATAACATTAAAGATATAATATACCAAAATAATACAAACGTCAATATAAGTTTAATAATAAATATCTGATATCTATTATGGATAAAGCTTATATAATAGCAATTAAAAGAGAAATACAATATAGTTAAAAGCTGGATATTACAGTTTTGATATGACTTGTTAAGTGTGTTTTCAAAATAGATTTGAATATATTTCCGATTATTTTTCTTACTTTCGGTAACACTATACAAAAATCCGAAAGGAAATATTAAGTGTGAATTCTGCAAATAAACGCCTAATACAAAAACTTGAAAACGAATTGCATGAAATACGCAAATCATATAAAGCTGAAATTCAAAAATGTGACAGTGATTTCTCACTTTGGCTTTGTGATAATTATTATTTGCTTGAAAGGAATTGTCGTGCAGCCGTAAAAAGCACAAAGAACTCTTTGCATTTGCCAAGCGATAAAAACGGACTTCCTCGTTGCTATAACACGATATTTGATATATTAAAAGACGGAGTAATACCGGATAAAGAGTTCTTTATAAATGAGTTAGACGAGCCTTTGTTATATGCAAGCGAGCTGTTTTTTCTTAAAACGGCGGTGCGGGCGGCGCTTATTACCTATTGTGAAATAGCTTGCAAAAAGAAAGACGCCGTTCTTTTAAGCAACGCCATAAAATCATTTACAAAGCTTGAGGATATTGATTTCGGAGAAATAATTGAAATTTGCAGTTGCGTAGAGAAAACCCTTTCTTCTGAAAAGTGCGGCATATATCCTAAAATGGAGGAAAAGACAAGGCGTCTGTACAGAGAGGCTGTTTATAGGCAGTCCAAAAAGATGGGAATTGGCGAAAACGAATTAGCTAAAAAGGTAGTAGAGCAGGCAGATGAAAAGGGCTGCCATGTCGGAGAGTTTTTAACGCTTAGTAAAAACAGAAGCATGCGAGGAAAAGTCTTCCTCACACTTGAAGCTCTCCTGCCGCTTATAGCCTCTTTAATACTTGGTATATATCTAAAGAATATAGCATTTGCTGTTTTAGCGTATTTACCTTCTTGGGAAATCATTAAATGTTTTACAGACTATTTCTCGCAGCTCAAAATCCCCGTATCATATTTACCGCGAATGGAGGACAGACCCTCCGTAACGCCTAAAAATAAAACATTAATTGCCGTTTCAATGCTTTTGCCGTCGGCTCATAAAGCGACAAGTATAAGAAAAAGCCTTGAACAGCTAAAAAAGACTAACGGTGTACAAAATGTTAAGATATGCGCCCTTTGCGACCTTAGAAGCTCTGATATGCCGACAAGACCTGAAGATGAAGCGGACATTTCAGCAACACTTAGGGTAATCGAAGCATTAAACAATAAATATGGCGGTGGATTTATATTAGCTGTAAGAAAAAGAAGATATTCCAAAACGCAAAACGAATACACGGGAAACGAGCGTAAAAGGGGAGCGATTGAAGAAATTATAAAGGCTGTTAAGGGTGTCAGCACCGATTTTCTGTGTCTTAAAGGAGATATAGGCGATATAAAGTCATTTAAGTATATTTGCGCCCTTGACTCTGACACGCGGCTGCCTATGGACGCGGTGTCACAACTGACGGCAATAGCGGCTCACCCGCTTAATAAAGCAAAGGTAAATGAAAAAACAAAAACAGTGGAAAGCGGATATGGCATATTCGCGCCGTATATAGGTACATCACTTCTTTATTCAGAGCCAACTTTATTCTCGAAAACAGTCGGCGGCGTTTCAGGAATGAGTGTTTATGATTTGAGCGCCGCCGAAAGGTATCAGGATTTATTTTCGCGGGGAACATTTTGCGGTAAAGGATTAATTGATATTGACGCCGCCTTTATATTGCTTGACGGGGCGTTTAAAAAGCAGCATATTTTAAGCCACGATATTCTTGAGGGCGAGCTTTTAAGAACGGCATATGTATCTGATGTTGAATTTACGGATGCCGCCGTATCGAACCCAAAAGCATATTTTGACAGGCAGCACCGCTGGATAAGGGGTGACTGGCAAAACATTATTTACCTAAAAAACAATGTCAAAGGCAGCAAGGACGGCAGATATATTAATTATGATTATCTGTCAAAGTTCAAACTGTTCGATAATTTAAGGCGCAGCATTACTCCTGTTTTTTCGGCTTTACTCCTAATACTCTCACCGCTTTTCAATAAAGAAGCGGCATGGTTTATGGTTGCTATTGCCGTTTTGTCTGTCGTTATGAGAGGTATTTTCGGGGCTTTGAGAGCAGTTTTTAAGAATGGCTCGCCAATGTTTTCAAGGCGGTTTTATTCCGATACATTTCCCGTTGCAAAAGCTGATTTAGCTTTGTCATCGTTATGGCTATTGCTTTTAATTCAAAATGCATACACTTGTTTTACAGCTATTATTACGGCTTTAGTAAGGCTTATTAGTAAAAAAAATCTGCTTCAATGGACAGTTGCGTCAGAGAGTGAAAAGTCTTCAAAAAAAGCCTCTTATCTAAAAGTGTTTTTACCGTCTTTAACGGCCGGTACTTTAATGGCTGTAACGGGCAATCCGCTCGTTATGGCGTTCGGTGTTTTTTATATTATTTCACCGTTTATTTCAAAAAGCTTAGGTAAGGAAAAGTCCTTTGAAAAAGAAACAATAAGCTCTCGCTCAAGAGAGATGCTTATTTCACACGCGGCGGCGATGTGGAAATATTTCAGTATGCTTTGCGGTCCAAGTGATAATTATCTGCCTCCCGACAATCTTCAAGAGGCGCCTGTTTTTAGAACGGCGCACAGAACATCACCGACAAATATCGGGCTTATGCTCGTTTCTTGTCTTGCCGCACGCGATTTAGGGTTTATTGATACGGCAGAGCTTGCAAAAAAGGTTGACAATACGCTTACAACGGTTGAAAAGCTTGATAAATATAAGGGAAATCTATTGAATTGGTACGATACACAAACACTAAGACCGCTTTACCCTCGGTACGCCTCAACTGTAGACTGCGGAAACTTTCTTTGCTGTCTTGTGACGCTTAGGCAGGGACTTCTCTCCTATGTACCGCAATACCCTCCGCTAAAGGATTTAGTAAGCAGGATTACAACGCTCATAAGCAATACTGATATTGGAACTTTCTTTAACGAAAAAAGAAAACTTTTTGCAATAGGAGTAGATATTGAAACGGGATTGCGCAGTGAAAGCTATTATGATTTATTTATGAGCGAAGCGCGTATGACGGCATATTATGCGATAAGCGCAAGGCTCGTAACGAAAAAGCTTTGGGGTAATTTATCAAGAATGCTTTCATCGGACGGAAATTATACGGGTCCGCTTTCTTGGACGGGAACGATGTTTGAATATTTTATGCCGTATTTGTTTATTCCATCGTATAGAGGAACACTTGGCTATGAGGCGCTAAGGTATTGCTCGCGCTGTCAGCGCCGCGCGGTTAAAAAGAGAGATATACCGTTCGGTATGTCGGAAAGCTGCTTTTATGCATTTGACAACAAGCTTGATTATCAGTATAAAGCACATGGCGCTGAAAAACTTGCACTAAAAAAAGGAATGTCAGCAGATACGGTAATTTCGCCGTATTCCACATTTCTTTTATTACCCTTTCAACCGGAAACGGCAATAAAAAACCTAAAAAAGCTTGAAAAATATGATACAGTCGGCAGATTTGGCTTTTTTGAGGCACTCGACTTTACACCTGAAAGAACAGAGGGGCAAGACTGCTCTGTAGTAAAGACTTTTATGGCACACCATATAGGAATGAGCCTTCTTAGTATCCTAAATCTTTTGAGGGACAACATTTTACAAAAGCGTTTTATGCAAGATGAGGAAATGTCTGCCGGCGAATTTTTGCTCCACGAAAAAATACAACCGGGCGCGGCAGTGTTTAAGGATGTTTATAAAAAGGAGATACCGCAAAGAAGCTTGAGAGTTACTAACGGCGTTTATAATGCTGATAACATTACTCCGCTGATGCCGGCAGTGAGAGCATATTCTAACTCACAATGGTCGCTTTTTATTTCAGATTGCGGCTCCGGCTTTTCAATGTATAACGGGCTTTGTGTAAATAAGAAAAGCAGTGACCTGTTAAGACGACCTGACGGCGTTATTGCAAATTTTACAACGGAAAAAACTAATATTCCTTTTGTGCGTTGTGCCGACTATCAATCTAAAGCGGCATTTTCAGCCGAGTTTTCTGGCAACAATATTAAATTTATTTCAAAGCTTGGTTTTATTGAATGTAATCAAAGCGTGTCAGTATTTTCAAGAACGAGCGGAGAACAAAGGATATTTACGATAAAAAATAATTCAAGGAATACTGTAAACGGCACGCTGAAAATATTTTTTGAGCCGTCTTTATCACGCGAAGCAGACGAAAAAGCGCATCCCGCATTTTCAAAAATATTTATTGAAAGCTACTATGACAAGGACAATCAAATAGCTGTCTTTTGCCGCAAAAATAGGGTTAACGGCGAAAGTGTTTGGCTTTCAGCAGGTTTTATTACCCCGATTGAATATGAAACATTTTTCAATCGTGAAAAAGTTTTAGATAGACCTAATGGAGTCTTTTCACTTGCCGATATCAATAAAAAAATGCAAAAAGATGAAGGAAACAGCGTTGATAAGTGCTGCTATTTTGAAATACCAGTGAAAGCAGACGCAAAACAGCAATTCTCTGCCACGATGTTTATAATAGGCGGCTCTAACAGAACAGAGGTTACAGAGCTTGCACTTAAAGCGCGAAGGCTGAAAGCGGAAAGAGGCGATAAATTTGCATCATGCCTATTTAGCCAAAGCAGTCTTAGCGGAATTATTTCAAACTCAGTACTGCCTTTTATTTTTTACGGCAAGGAGAATTCCCGCGAGCGTTTGAATGCCGTTATGAAAAGCAGTTATAGGGTAGATGAGCTTTGGAAAACGGGAATATCAGGAGACAATCCGATTATATATGCGAAAGTAACGAAAGATGACGATGTTTCAAAACTCAAACCGTATATTCACTTGTGCGAGAAATTACGAAAATATTCAATTTTGGTAGATGTGGCAATAGCGTACGATGAGGGCAGTGAATACGGTTCGCCTATGCAAGAAAAGCTGCGGCTTCTATTAATTGAATGCAAGGTTAGAAATGAAGCGGGCGGACTTTTGCATTTACTTCCTCTTGCCACATTGTCAGAAGAAACAGATGTAATGCTAAAGGCCTCTTCGTGTTATGTAGTTTCTCTGTCGGCACAGCAGCTAAAATTGCCGTCAAGGATGTACAAACCCGCAAAAATCCATGCTGTTACACCGAAAAGCAATGATAATGATGATTTTGATGAAAAAGGCAATTATAAAATTAATTCAAATCCACAGCTTCCATGGTGCCACACGCTTTGCAATATATCTTTCGGTACGCTTCTTTCAGATAAAGCCTTAGGTTACACTTATGCTATTAATTCATCTGAAAACCGATTAACTCCGTGGTTTAATGACACAAGAACGGACAATAGAGGAGAAATACTTTTTGCAAAATATAACGGTAAAATATTTGACCTTGCGAAAAACGCTTCTGTCACATTCGGAAAGGATTTTGCATCATATGAGGGTTATATCGGAGAGTTGTCGTATATTATGAAAGTTATGGTGCGCGAAAAGGGTATGCGAAAAACGATAACGGTGAGACTTAAAAATCAATCAAAGTCTGAGATTAGTATTTGTCTTTTATATTATTGTGAGCCGGTTTCTTCGTATACGGGAAACAATAAACCGGTAATAAACGGTGATTGTCTAATAGTTTCGAACAGTTTAACAAATAAATATTCGGGCTTTACGGCTCTTTCAATAGAGGGCGGAGCTGATATTTATACGACTAATAAGACCGATGTATTGACTGGAAACTTTTCTAATTCACTTTCAATATCAGAAGGGGTTTGTGCCGCCGTAGGGAAGACGATAAGTATAAAGCCCGAGGAAGAAAGTGACGCCGTATTTGTTTTTGCGTTCGGTAAAACTGTGGACAGCGCGGTAAAAATCAGTAACCATATACAAGACAAAAAGGCTTTTGAGGATAATAAAATAATAATAAACACTCCGGATAGCAGCTTGAACGCTTTTTTTAACTCACTTCTGAAACATCAGATAATAGCGTCAAGGCTTTATTCGAGAACGGGCTTTTATCAGTCAGGCGGCGCGTTCGGATATAGGGACCAGCTTCAAGATGTATGCGCTCTTATTCTTACAGACCCGCTTTTTTGTAAAAGACAAATTATCCGCTGCTGTGCGGTGCAGTTTACTGAGGGTGATGTGCTTCACTGGTGGCATCCCCTTGGCAGAGAGGGATTTAGGGGAGTTCGCACAACCTGTTCAGACGATTATCTTTGGCTGCCCTATGCTGTAAATGAATATGTAACAAAAACAGGGGATTACGATTTCTTGAATTTAAGAATACCATTTATAGTAGGGGAAAGTTTAGCTTTAGGTGAAAGCGACAGGTATTCTTTATATTCGTTCGGAAATGAAAAGGCAACGGTATATGAGCATTGTAAACGCTCAATTTTTCGCTGTTTAGATGATAACGATGTTATAAACCCTAAAGGTGAAAGGGGACTGCTTCTCATAAGAGGCGGCGACTGGAACGACGGCTTTAATAGTATAGGGAACTCAAAAAAGGGAGAGAGTGTTTGGCTCTCACAATTTGCATTAATGATTATGAGGTCGTTTTCTGCACTTGCCGAAAGAATGAGCGACTTCGAATTCAAGGAGAGCCTTTTACTCAATTCTCATAGGCTGTCGGAGGCTATAAATAATCATGGATACAATGGCAAGTGGTATTTAAGGGCGTTCTTAAAAGACGGCACACCGTTAGGGGACGAGGGGTTAGAAAGCTGTGAAATAGATAGTATTAGTCAATCATTCGCCGTTTTCTCGGATTTAGCTGATAAAGAAAGAAGAAACAGCGCGCTTATAAACGCCGTAACACGGCTCGTAGACTATGAAAATAAAATAGTAAAGCTTTTTAATCCGGCATTCGGTAAATATGAAAGTGATATAGGATACACTTCTGCTTATTCAAGAGGAGTAAGAGAAAACGGCGGGCAATATTCACACGCCGCAGTATGGCTTTCATTAGCTTTACTGAAAGAAGGTTTTTTTAATGAGGGTTACGATATATTAAGAATAATAAACCCATATGATAAATATAAAACCGGTTTGGGTGACATTTATAAAACAGAGCCTTATGCGTTATGCGGTGATGTTTACGGCGATACGGCGCCCGGCAGGGGAGGCTGGAGCCTTTATACCGGTGCGGCGGCGTGGTATTACAGAACTGTTTACGAGGAGCTTTTCGGAATAAAACAAACAGCCAAAAAGCTTATTATAAAACCTTCTTTTCCAGATTACTGGAATGACTGCTCGTTAGTGCTTTATATTGACGGCAGCGAGATAAATATAAAATATAAACGAGCAGAGGAGTACACACTGAAAGTTGACGATGTACCCGCAGCATTTGTTCTTCTTGACGGCAATAACCATGATGTGTTTCTAGTATTTAACAAATAACTATGGAAATTATTAGCCCAATGTGCTATTATACGAAAGTATAACAATAAAGGATGGCAAAAAAATGGAATATAACTTATCGAAACATCAAATTGCCGACGGTGTCACTGCCGTAAAAGTACACGCAAAGGGTTTTAAGACGGCATGCATTTCTTTCTCTTTTGCAACAAATCTTTCCGAGAGAAACGGCGAAAATGCACTTGCGACAAAACTTCTTTTGCGCTCGTCAAAGGAGTACTCTGATTTTACGCAGATTGCTCGCCAATTAGCAAAGCTTTACGGTGCAGAGCTTTCATCTGCTGTTATGAAAATTGCAGAGCAGCAAGTAGTAAAGATTACTATAAATTTTATTGGGGACCGATTTGCTCTTGACGATGAAAGCGTTGCAGAGCAGTGTTTGAGCTTACTCGTAAACCTTATTTTTAAACCTAATATAAAAAGCGGCGCGTTTGATTTAACGGAATTGGAAAGTGAAAAACGCCTGTTATTAGAGCAGATAGAAAGCGAAAAGAATGATAAAGCGACTTATGCAAGAATGAAACTTGAGCAGTTAATGCACAAAGACGAGTTGTATTCGCTTAATAAATTCGGAGATGAAAAGGCTATCAAGGAAATCTCTCCGGATATTGCCGCCAGAGTATATGCCGATTATTTAAGCAGAGCGGTAATAAGAATAAACCTTGTAGGTGAAATGGATTTTGATGGAGCAATTTCACTGCTGAAAGAACATTTTTCCTCAATAGAAAGAAATCCTGAAAAAATAGACACACTTTTCATACCTGCTGCCGAAGCTGAAAAATATGAAAGCGAAACAGATGAGGTAAAGCAGGGCAAGTTAGTAATAGGATTTCGCGCGGGCATGAAAAATAGTGATGATAATTACTATGCCGCAAGAGTTATGGCAGACTTGTTCGGCGGCGGCACATATTCAAAGCTTTTTAAAGTTGTCAGAGAAAAAATGAGCCTCTGTTACTATTGCTCTGCACTCTTTGTTAACCAAAAGGGTATTATTTTAGTCCAAAGCGGAATAGAAACCGAAAATGAGGAAAAGGCAAAAACTGCAATACTTGCCCAGCTTGAGGATATAAAAAACGGAAACTTTACAGATGAGGACTTGAACTCGTCTATTGATTATTTAACAGATAGGTATAATTCAATAGGTGATACACCGAATGACCTTGATTATTGGTTCTCACAGCAAATCGTAACAGGAAAGCTTAAAACTCCGGAGGAGTATTCTGAAAATATCCGCAAGGTAACTCGTGATGATGTAATAAAAGCGGCAAAAAGGGTCACGCTTGACTCTGTATTTATGCTAAAAGGTGTAAAAGAGCAGGAGGAAAGTACAAATGCGTAATATTGTTACAAACGAAAAGCTTGCTGAAAGCTACACATATATAAAACATCCGTCGGGACTTTCAATCTATATTTACCCGAAAGAGGGTTACAAAACCTCATACGCTGTTTTCGGTACGAAATACGGCTCGATTGACACATGTTTTAAAAGAAGCGACAAGGATGAATACAATAAAATACCGGAAGGAACCGCTCATTTTCTTGAGCATAAGCTTTTTGAAAGCGAAGATTTAGATGCATTTGACCTTTTCGCCAAAACGGGCGCACAAGCCAATGCTTATACTACATTTGACAGAACATGTTATCTGTTTTCATGCTCCGGCAACTTTAATGAAAACCTTGATATTCTTCTAAACTTTGTGTTGTCTCCATATTTTACGGCGGAAACGGTACAAAAAGAGCAGGGCATCATAGGGCAGGAAATCAATATGTGCAAGGATATGCCGGGAAGACAAAGCTTTTTTAACTTTTTGCGCGCTATGTACAAAAATCATCCCGTTAATATTGATATTGCGGGAACAGTTAATTCTATTGCAAAAATAACTGCCGATACGCTTTTTACTTGTTATGACACTTTTTATAACCTCAATAATATGGCTCTTGCCGTAGCCGGGAATGTTGATGAAAAAACGGTAATTGAGATAGCGGACAAAGCACTAAAAACAGCGCAGGATATTACTATTGACAGAGTATTTGACGATGAGCCTGAAACAGTTGTATCACAATATATTGAAGAAAAGATGTCCGTTTCCATTCCCTTATTTGACTTTGGCTTTAAGGAGATTATGGAAACGCCTGAGCGAAGCTTAAAAGAAGTTATTGTAAAAAGAATTATTCTTGAAGTATTGGCAAGTAAAACCTCTCCTCTCTACAAAGAACTGCTCGAAGAGGGGCTTATTAACGATGAGTTTGAAGCAGAATATTTCACAGGCACAGGCTATGGTATGACTATTTTTTCAGGTGAATCAAATGAGCCTAAAAAAGTGACAGAGAAGATTAAAGAAGCAATAAAGAAATTAAAAGAAAGTAAAATCACAGAAGAGGACTTTGAAAGAGCAAGGAAAAGACTGTACGGTGAAGCCGTTATGTCGTTTAATAACATAAGCGGCATAGCAAATGGTCTTTTGGTATCGCATTTTAAAGGAGACGATTTGTTTTCAGAGTTTAACATTCTTGCGGGACTTATGCTTGAGGATATAAATAATGCCTTAAAAGATACATTTAATGAGAATGCACAATGTCTTTCGGTAGTTATTCCGAAATAAAAGGGAGGTAAGTTTATGGAGTTTTTAGCAGATTACGCACGGGTAACATTTGCTGGAATTGATAAAATATTCGAAATACCCGCAGTTGCATTTCAGTTTACGCTGCCTTTCGCAGGCGGAACAGAAGTGTCTATCAGATGGTACGGTATTATAATAGCTTTTGGATATACGCTTGCGGCATTATTCGGCGGCAGAATAGCTTATACTTGGAAAATGAGCCTTAGCGTTATGGTTGATGTTTTAATTTACGGAACATTTGGCGGCATAATAGGCGCAAGGCTGTTTTATGTGATATTTCAATGGGATTATTATGCGGCACATCCTGCGGAAATATTTCAGCTTTGGGAGGGCGGACTTGCCATATACGGCGGTATAATAGGCGGGTTTATAGCAGCATATATAACTTGTAAGGTTGAGAAATTAAGCTTTATAAAGCTGCTTGATATTGCGGGTATGAGCCTTTTAATAGGGCAGGGTATAGGCAGATGGGGAAACTTTACTAATCAAGAGGCATTCGGCACGAATACAACTCTGCCGTGGGGTATGTCAAGTAATAAAGTGGTTGATTACATAGTAAGAAACCAAGCCTTTTTTGAGGAGCATAATATAAAAATGGACCCCGCAATACCTGTTCACCCCACTTTTTTATATGAATCTTTGTGGTGTGCGCTCGGATTTGTAATTCTTTATATTATGTTGAAAAAATATAGAAAGTTTGACGGTCAGCTTTTTTTAGGCTATGGGATATGGTACGCAATAGGAAGAAGTGTTATAGAAGGACTTAGGACAGATAGTCTTTATATTGGTCCTGTGAGAATTTCACAGCTTATATCCATATTGGTTATAGCGGCATTTGCGGCGGCTCTTGTGTGGTTTTCTGTAAAATATGCGAAAGAGCAAAAAAAGAGCGTATTAATTACCGACAAAGAATAAAAAAGGTCAGAAGCACTAAGTATAAGTTTAAAAAGAGCGTTTAGCCCAATAATAAGGCAAACAAATATCGGCTAAAATCTTTGGTAAAACAGTAGTTTCTTACCTTGACAAGGGGTTAGGTTTATACTATAATGACAATATCTGTAAAGTCAGTAATACTGTACAGAATATCAGTATATTGTTGATTTTATATTTTGAAGGGAAGCGTTTATATGTCATCTTATAAGAAGAGTCTAAGTGGTGTTTTAGCAATACTTTTACTGTTTACA
>JAAZGX010000245.1 GCA_012511005.1 Clostridiales bacterium | reverse complement strand
TGTCCGTGATATGTTTTCTCAAAAACAGTTAAAGGACATAGCGGGCGCTTCCCTAAAAGTGCTTGAATCTTTACTCGAGCCTTTACACTACGGTAAATTTATTGATTGATTATTCAAATTACAGTTCATAAAAACAGAAAATAAAAATGGAGGCTTGTTTATGAAAATCACATTCATGGGCGCAGGCAGCACGGTATTCGCAAAAAGTGTTTTAGGAGATGTTATGCTGACGGAGGCATTAAGGGAAAGTACAATAGCCCTTTATGATATTGACGCGCAGCGCCTTGAGGAGTCATACATAATGATATGCGCACTCAACCGCAACATCAATGAAAACAGAGCAAATGTTGAAAAGTATCTTGGAGTAGAAAATCGAAAAGATGCTTTAAGAGGCGCTGTATTCGTAGTAAACGCTATTCAGGTAGGGCTTTATGACCCCTGTACTATTATTGACTTTGAGGTTCCGAAAAAGTATGGTATCCGCCAAACTATTGCCGACTCTAACGGAATAGGCGGCATATTCAGAGCGCTTCGCACAATTCCTGTGCTTCAGGATTTTGCAGATGATATGGAAGAAGTCTGCCCTGATGCATGGTTTTTGAATTATACTAACCCAATGGCACAGTTAGCAGGCTATATGCAAAGATATACAGGCGTTAAGACAGTAGGTCTTTGCCACTCTGTGCAAGGTTGCACAAGGGGACTGCTTGATAATCTTGATATTGATTATGAAATGCCTTTTAAAGAAAAAATAGCAGGTATAAACCATATGGGCTGGTTGCTTGAGGTTTATGACAATGACGGAACAGACCTTTATCCCGAAATACGGAAAAGGGCGGTTGAGGTTCTTGAAAGCGGAGTTACTGACCACCACGACCTTGTCAGATACGAATACATCCGCCGTTTCGGTTACTACTGCACTGAATCAAGCGAGCATAACGCGGAGTATAACAACTTTTTTATTAAGAGTAAATACCCGGAGCTTATCGAGCGTTATAACATTCCTCTTGATGAATATCCGCGCCGCTGTATAGGTCAAATTGCGGAATGGAATAAAGCAAGGGAAAAATATCTCCATGACGATGTCGTTCATCGCAAGACGCATGAATACGCCTCTGCAATTATGAATGCTATAACGACTGACGAGGCTTATAAAATCGGCGGAAATGTTATTAACAAAGGACTTATAGACAATCTTCCGCGCGAGGCGTGTGTTGAGGTTGCTTGCCTTATAAACAGATACGGAGTACAGCCGTGCGTACAAGGCGCTTTACCGGTACAGCTTGCTGCGATGAATATGACTATGATTAATGTTCACCTTTTAACTATTGAAGCTGCCGTTACGCGGAAAAAGGATTATATCTATCAAGCGGCTATGCTTGATCCTCTCTGCTCAAGCGAATTGTCAATAGACGATACTATTAAGCTTTGTGATGACCTTATAGAAACTCACGGAGACTGGCTGCCGAAATACAAATAAATTGAAAATTGAAAACGGAAAATGAAGAATTATAAATTCTGCTGTTAGAGTATAATCAAAACGCTTCACATTTTCTATAGTCTGCAATCTAATATCTAACTTGGGGTGATTTTATGAAAAGAGCTTTAATCGTCAAAGGCGGTTGGGATGGGCATGAGCCTGACAAAATCGCCGTGCGCTTTAAAAGAATTTTAGAGGAGCTTGGGCTGTTTGTTGATGTATCTGATACGCTTTCGGCTTATGATGACCTTTCATACTTAAAGTCACTTCACATTATCTGCCCTGTTTGGACAGACGGCGAATTAAATGGTGACCGCTGTAAAAATATTGTAAACGCAGTAGCTTCAGGCGTTGGCATGGGCGGCGTTCATGGCGGTATGTGCGACTCTTTCCGTACAAATACGGAATGGCAGTTTTTAACGGGCGGCAATTGGGTATCGCACCCCGGCGGCATTATTGAGTATGCGGTCAATATCAGAAAAGATATAGATGACGATGTTATAAATGGGATTGACGACTTTAAGGTAACAAGTGAGCAGTATTATATGCATGTCGACCCCGCCGTAAAGGTGCTTGCCACTACAAGATTTCCTATCGCACAGTACTTTCACATATCTAACGGCGAGGTTGATATGCCTGTTGTCTGGAAAAAGATGTGGGGCAACGGCAGAGTTTTTTATACCTCATTAGGTCATACGGACGATGTTTTTGAAAAGTCACCGGAAAGTGAGCTTATTGTGAAACGCGGTTTTAAGTGGGCTGTTGAGGGTAAGGATTATGCGACAGAAAATAACATTACGGTAGACAGATTTTTAAGTGACAGTAAAAACTATTAACAAAAACACTGGAGGATACAATGTATAAAATAGGCTGCTGCATACCGGGGGCATCATTTATGCCGCAAGCCGGCGGTGAGAAAGCTTATGTTTATGACGCTCTTATAAAAGGGTATAACTTTATAATCAATACGGGCTTTGACTTTGCTGAGGCTACCGTTGGAACGCTTACAGAGCTTACGGAAAAAGAGCTAAACGACGCTAAAGACAGCGGTATAGTTATTGAAGCTTGCAACAGCTTTGTTCCGCCGTCACATTCACTTTTTCATACTGAGAATTCCGTTTTAAAAGAGTATGTAAACGATGTTATGCGAAGAGCGTCTATAGTTAAAACCGAATACATTATTCTTGGCAGCGGTAAAGCGCGGGAAATTCCGGACGGTATAAAAGACAGTGAAAGGCTTTCAAGGCTTATTGCATTTCTAAAAATTTGCAGCGACTATTACTCAGAATACGGAATAAAAATAGCCTTAGAGCCATTACGCTCTTTGGAAACGAACTGCATAAACAAGGTGAGTGAGGGCTATTCCCTATTAAAAGAGCTTGATTTATCGGGAGTGTTTTTACTTGCGGATTCATTTCATATGTATAGTGAAAATGAGCCGCTGTCTGTACTTTCTGACTGTACAGAGCTTTTAAGGCATATTCACATAAGTGAAACGGACAGAAAGCCGCCCGGAAAAGGCGGAAATAACTATTTAAAAGAGTTTGCAAATGCACTAAAAAACACGCCGTATAACGATAGAGTAAGCGTTGAGTGTATTTTTTCTACCGGCGAATTTGAAACTGAATGTGTACTCGCATATAAAACTGCCAAGCATTTATTTAACTGATAAAGGAGAATGTAAATGAAGGTCAGTATTGATATTTACAGAAATTGCATTGAGGAACCCATATTTGCCGACACTTCATACGAGGTGCCGGACACAGTAAAAAGCGCCGTTTGTGATGACGGCAGGGTTTTTCCTGCCCAGTCTGCAAAAGACGGCGTTATAGTTATCGTAACTGCACAAAAGGACGAGGAGCTTGATTTAACGCTTTCAGACGAACCCGTTTGCGGCTTTGTTGATATTGCTGTGAATGATAACGCTTCTTCTCTTGACATTAATATTGCGGGTGAAAAATTTTCATCTTATGTGTATTCAGATGAGTTTGCAAAACCTTTTTTAGGTCCTATCTTCGGCAAAAACGGCGTGGAATACACGCGGTTTGATTTAAATGCGACTGAACATCCGCACCAGCGTTCGCTTATTATTGCGGTTGGTGATGTAAACGGATATGATTTTTGGAATGAGCCTAAAGGCGATGGTATTGAAGTACACGAAAAAATAGAGAATATTGTGTCGGGAAGCGCTTACGGCAGTTTTACGGCGCATAATATATGGAAAACAAAGTCAGGTGACAGTATTTTAGACGAAAGCAGAATGTTCACATTTTACAATCAGTCAGAGGATTGCCGCTATGCCGATATTGAAATTGTTTTCACGGCTTCATATGGTGATGTCACCTTCGGCGCTACGAAAGAGGCAGGGCCGCTTGGAATTCGTATGAATGAAAATCTAAAGGTTATGAATGGCGGAAAGATGATAAATTCATACGGCGGAGAGGGAGAAAGAGAATGCTGGGGCAGACCGGCTCATTGGTGTGACTACAGCGGTTTTATTGACGGTAACGAGTACGGTATAGCCGTATTTGACAGTGAGCGAAATTTTAGATACCCTACTAATTGGCACATTAGAAATTATGGGCTTTTTGCCGCCAATAATTTATATTTTCAGGGTTCTCTTAAAATAGCTAAAGGTGAAAAGTTAAAATATCGCCACCGCGTGGTTTTCCACTCGGACGGCTTCCTTGAAACAGTTACTGACAGGTTCGTAACATATGCAGACGGTGAAAAAGAAAACGCTTAATAAAGGGGTGTTCATATGAAAAAAGTCCCCATAGCCGTAATAGGCAACGGCAATATAAGCCCTATTTACCTTGAAAACCTTACCCGTGTATTTAATGAAAAAATTTATGTAAAAGGCGTTTGCGACCTAATACCGGAGCGTGCAAAAGATGCTTATGATAAATTTAGTATCCCTGTAATATATGACACAATGTATGACGCTTTTAATGATGAGGAAATTGAAATTATAGTAAATCTTACAAGACCTGAGGAGCATTTCGGTGTTGCAATAGAGGCATTAAAAGCAGGAAAAAATACACACAGCGAAAAGCCGATGTCTGTAAATAGACAAGATGCTTTGAGTCTTTTAGAGCTTAGTGAAGAAAAAAGGCTTCTTTTAGGCGTTGCGCCTGACACTTTTTTAGGAGCAGGCATACAGACATGCCGAGAAATTCTTGACAGCGGAGAAATAGGCGAGCCTATAGGCGCCGCTGCATTTATGACTTGCCACGGTCACGAAAGCTGGCACCCTGACCCGGAATTTTACTATGCTAAGGGCGGTGGTCCTATGCTTGATATGGGTCCTTACTATGTTACGGCACTCATTAGCCTTTTAGGTCCTGTAAAAAGGCTTTGCGGCATTTCTAAAAAATCTTTTTCAAACAGAACTATTACGAGTGAGAAAAAGTATGGTAAAATAATACCTGTTGACACCGACACGCATATAGCAGGTATAATGGAATTTGAAAATACAGCAACGGGTACCATTATAACTTCATTTGATGTTTGGAAGGCGGATAATCCGCGCATAGAAATTTACGGTACAAAAGGCTCTATGCAGGTGCCTGACCCCAACGGGTTTGGCGGTCCCGTAAAAATCTCTAAACTTGGAGGAGACTGGCAGGAGGTCCCTATAACACGCCCGTATTCTGAAAACAGCAGGGGGCTTGGCGTGTGGGATATGGCAAACGCTTTAAGGCTGCAAACTCCTCATAGAACGAGCGGTAAATTGGCGTATCATGTGCTTGATATTATGTTGGGCTTTACGGACAGTTCTGACGGCGGCGAGTTTTATAAGCTTCAAAGCACATGCTCTCGTCCCGCAGCTTTACCGTTATAGTATGAAAGGGTGTTTTTTTGAATTATTCTAAAATTCTTGACATTTCTGACTTATCGCGAGAAGAGCTTATGGAGACTCTTCGTCTTTTAGGCTCTATTAAGGATAATACTAATATGTTCACAGATGACTGCAGGGGAAAAACACTCGTTTCTGTCTTTGCTAAGGAGAACAGAGATGAACAATCGGCATATGCCGCGGCAATTGCACGGCTCGGTGGTTTTTCGCTGCCGTTTGAGCTAAAAAACGGTGAAAGCCTTAAAGACGGCATCCTTACAGCATGTGCAAGGGGCGATATTATTGCCGTAAGTCACCCGTTAAAAGGCGCCTCTTTTGCCGCTTCTCTTTATTCTACTGTGCCAATTATTAATGCAGGCGACCTTTCTTTTGACTTACCGTGTGATACTTTAAAAGATTTAGCCTCCGTTTGGTATACTCAAAACCATATTTCAAATATGAAAATAGGTTTTTGCGGTGATGTTTTTAACTCTCCTAAAGTCAAAGCACTTCTGAAAACTCTTTCCGTCTATAACGGCAACAGCTTTTTCTTTTGTGACGCTAAGGACGGGAATATACCAACGGATTTCGAGCTTGTTCTGTCGGAAAACGGCAAGCAATATGAAGTTGTACATTCACTTGAAGAAATAATAGAAGATATTGATGTGCTTTATATGACGCGTGTGTTAAAAACAGACTTTTCAGATGATATGGAGTATAAAAAGGCTTTAGACAGATGTGTTCTTGACGCAAGACTGTTGCTTTCAACAAAGCCTGCTCTTTCAATACTGCACCCGTTTCCGCGCAGCGAGGAACTGCCTGTTTTCGTTGATTTTGACAACAGGGCAAAGTATTTTGAACAGCTTGAATATGGCGTATTTTCCATTATGACATTTATTTATAGGATGTTTAAAAGTCGTGCGGGGCGAATTGTAAAGCCACACGAAGTTAAGTCTACCCATGGATTTTATTGTGGTAACAAAGAATGTATAACGAGTACTGAGGAGTATTTGCCGGGACTTTTCTTTGAAAGCGGTGACAGTCTTGTCTGCTCATACTGCAAAAACAATGTGGAAACATAAAAACGCACTTAAAGTGCTTTGCATTGAAGGCTTTTCTAACGAAAACGGCAACACAAAAGCCCTTTTAGATGAGTTTTTAAGAGAATATAAAAATGCCGAAATAATAAAATACAATACTTATAAAGAAAGTCCAAAGCCTTGCTATGGCTGCGGATTTTGCAAAGAAAACGAAAAGTGTGTGTATTCCGACCTTCAGAATTTTTTCATTTTATTTGAAACGGCAGATATTATTATTGTAGCGTCACCCATATATAATTTGTCTTTCCCCGCCCCCTTAAAAGCCTTAATAGACAGGCTTCAGCCATATTATGAGAGCTATTATAAATATGGAAAAATCCAAAAAATTAAAAAACGGCGGGAGGCATATTTCCTTGCCGCGGCAGGGTGTGACGGCGAAAAAGCGTTTAATATAATGCGGCGCCAACTAAAAAACGCCTTTTCAATTACAAATATAGAGTATAAAGGCGATAAATTGCTTGCAAATACAGATAATATAAAAGAAAGTACAAAGGGTGAAAACGATGGCTAAAATAATTGCTCACAGAGGCGCAAGTAAAGCCGCCCCTCAAAATACAATAGCGGCATTCAAAATGGCGCGAGAAATGAAGTGCGACGGTTTTGAATGTGATGTACATATGACTAAGGACGGGCATGTGGTTATTTGCCATAACTATGATATTGACGAAACATCTAATGGTACGGGTCTAATAAGAAAAATGACATTTAACGAACTTCGTGCCTTCGATTTCGGCTCATATTTCAATGATGAATTTACAGGCGAAAAAATTCCTGCGCTTGAGGAGTTTTACGAAACCGCAAAAGGCCTCAGCGTTATTAATATGGAAATTAAACCGCCGATTGATAAAAATCTTGCTATAGTAGGCAAAACACTTGAAATGGCAGAGGAATGCGGGGTACTTGATAATATCCTTATCTCAAGTTTTAGCGATGAGGTGCTAATAGAGTCAAAAAGGCTTTATCCAACTGTCCATACCGGACTTCTTTATGACCCTAACAGCGAAATAATTGACAAAATATTTGACGACCCCTTTTCATTTGCCAAAAGCCTCGGCTGTGACGCGCTTCACCCCGTCTATTTTTATATTGATGAGGATTATATTGAGGAAGCGCACAAAAATAAACTTGCCGTAAACGCTTGGACATGTAATACAAAGCGCGTTATAGAGGCGCTTATTGGCTCAGGGTGCGACGGTCTGATTACCGATGTTCCCGATTTTGCAAGGCAGATTTTATTGGGATTATAATATACCTTATACCGAACAAACCTTTGTAAGCTGTTATAACTTGAAAGAATTTGCCCTGTTTGGTATACTGTTTTCACTTAGGAAGGAGAGGGCGAAATGTTTTTTTCGCAAGATATAGGAATTGATTTAGGTACTGCCAATACCCTTGTATTTGTTAAGGGTAAAGGCATTGTTATAAGAGAGCCGTCCGTTGTCGCCGTAGATGAAAAATCTGTGCCGCGCGTAGTCAGAGCCGTCGGCAACGAGGCTAAAGACATGATAGGCAGAACGCCCGGCTCTATTTCTGTTGTGCGCCCGCTTAAAGACGGTGTTATAGCTGACTTTGATATGACGGCAGATATGCTCAAAGAGTTTATTAAAAGGGCTATAAGCGGCTCGCTTTTTAACAGGGCAAGGGTTATGATTTGCATACCCTCCGGCGTTACGGAGGTTGAAAAACGCGCCGTTCATGATGCCGCAAGAAGTGCGGGTGCGCGCTATGTAAGCCTTATTGCAGAGCCTATGGCGGCGGCTATCGGCGCAGGGCTTCCCGTTACTGAGGCTATGGGCAGTATGATAGTAGACATAGGCGGCGGAACATGTGAGGTTGCTGTAATTTCACTTCGTGATATTGTCACATCAAGGTCGCTTCGTGTTGCGGGTGATATTTTTGACGAAGCGATTATCGCATTTATAAAGAAGAAATATAACCTTCTTGTGGGCGAGCGTACCGCAGAGGACATAAAAATCAAGCTTGGCTCCGCTTATCCTTACGACGGTGAGGGCGCTATGGATGTAAAAGGCAGAAATCTTCTTGATGGACTGCCCAAAAGCAAGGAAATAACGAGCGAGGAAATAAGAGAGGCGCTCGTTGACCCTGTTGACCAAATACTTGACACAATTCGCTTTACGCTTGACAAAACTCCGCCTGAGCTTTCCGCTGATATTATGGAGCGCGGCATAACGCTGACGGGCGGCGGCGCGCTGCTTCGCGGGCTTGACAGACTTATTGCGGCAGAGACGGGAATGCCTGTACATATAGCAGAAAATCCCCTTGACTGCGTCGTCAGAGGAACGGGCATTTGCCTTGAAAAGGACCCGCTTATGCTTTTAAGAAACAAATAAAACAGAGGATATGATATGCAAAGATTTTTTCGTTCTTCAAAAGTGAAGTTTGCCGGACTAATAATTGCGGCGCTGCTTTCCGGCATATTATTTGCCGCCTTCACTAATAGCTCCTCTTCATTTTTTACATCTATTGTGTCTGTCGTCTTTTCCCCTTTAGATAAGGCGGCGGCGGCGGTAAGCCGATATGCCGATGCCTTTAAGATATCCTTTCGGTCATCGTCTGTATATGTTGATAAAATAGAAGAACTTGAAAAAGAACTTAATGAAAACACACAAAAGCTTGCCGATTATGAAAAGATGAAAATGAAAATAAAGGATTATGAAACTATTCTTGAGCTAAAGAAAAGAAATCCCGATTTTGAGTTGTGCTATGGTATGGTTATAAGCAGAGACGCGGCGGACGCCGGCTCTTCGTTTGTGCTTGATGTAGGGAGTGCAGACGGCGTCAGCGTTAATGACCCTGTTATTTGCAGCGACAATGTGGTAGGTATAATAAAAAAAGTCAACACTACTACCTCTGTAGCGTTGACTGTGCTTGATGCACGCTTAAACATTGGCGCATATGAGGTAAGAACGGGAGAAAAGGGAATAGCCTCCGGCAGTGCAAAGCTGCAAAAAGACGGACTGTTAAAACTATCGGGGCTAAAAAGCACTACAGCCATAGTTTCAGGCGGAATTGTCAGCACCTCCGGCGCGGGCGGAATATTTCCGTCAGGGATTATAATAGGCACAGTCACAACGGTTGAGGATGATGTGGCGGACACTTCTTCGTATGCCACCGTAAAACCCGCGTGTAATATAGCGGAGCTTACAGGGGTTTTTGTTATTACAAGCTTTCCCGGTCAAGGTGAAAAGAATGTTTCTTTGATTGAATAGCGGGGCATTTATGTATTACAGCAAAAAAAATATATTGCACAGCGGTGCTGTTATATTAATTATTCTTCTTTTTTCTTTGTTTCAAAATACGGCAGGGATTTTACCCGCGCCGTTTGGAGCAAGGGCGTTTTTGCTCATACCTTTAGCTGTATATATAGGTATGTTTGAAAGAAGCGTTAAAGGCGCTTTATTCGGTGCCTTTATAGGTATACTGTGGGATATTTCATCTGCAAAGGACGGATATTTCGCTCTTATGATGTTTTTAACAACATTTTTCTGTTCGCTTATGATAAGCTATTTAATGAGGGAAAATTTCGTTACGGCTTTTGTTTTAACGCTTTTCTGCCTTGCCGTAAACATATCAATATATATTCTTGTATTTTACACATTTTCGGGTGTAAAGAACATTTCCCCTTTCATATTCAGATTTTACATTCCATCGTTTATTTATACCCTTATTTTATCCCCTTTTCAATATTATCTTATAAAAGCCATATATAAGACCGTAAAAACTACAGGAGAATATGCCTATGATTAACAATATACGAAATAAGAGGTTTGTATCGGCTTTTGTGCTTTTTCTTTCAACTTTTATATTTTTTATTTTAGCGCTCGTTAAATATCAAATACTTGATACAGAAAAGTACACATATATAAATGACCGCACATCCTTTTCTTCAAGAAAGGTAGTAGCGGCAAGAGGCGTTATTCTTGACCGTAACGGCAGCGCGCTCGTAACTAACAGGCAAGGTAATACGATTATATTTGACTATGACACATTCCCCTCATATAAAAAACAGGAAGAGCGAAACGCTGTAATTTCAGCACTTATCAAGCTTTTTGAGCGCGCCGGTGAAAAGTGGGAGGATGTTCTCCCCATAGAGTTTAACAAAAAAGGCGAGCCGCAGTTCAAAGAAAAGATGGATACGGAAATCAAGTTTATGAAGTCGCCCGACATGCTCCGTCTTAATGAATATGCAACGGCAAAAAACTGCTATGATGCTTTAGTAGAGCGTTATAAGCTTGAAGAATACGAAAAAAAAGAGCAAATTAAGGTGATGTCCGTTTGCTTTTCTATGAAATATCAGCTCTTTTCAGAGGCAACGCCTTATATTTTCGCCCGTGATGTGTCAACCGACCTCGTTTCTATAATAAAAGAAAACGGCGACTTATATAAAGGCGTGGATTTTCAAATCGAAGCATACAGAATGTATAAAGACGGCGCGCTTGCACCGCATATATTAGGATTTGTCGGCGCCATTAGCGCAGACGAGTATAATAATCAGAAAGAGGAGCTAAAATCCAAGCTTTCCGACGCCAATATATCTAAGGAGGAAAAGCTCATTTTAGAAAATAATAAATATGAGCTTAATGATGTTTACGGGAAAAGCGGAATTGAAAGATATGCGGAAAAATACTTGCGCGGCACGAACGGCATTATGCTGTCTATTACAGATGCCTTGGGAGATGTGACGACAGAGTATTCAGTCGCTCCAGAGCAAGGCAATACGGTAGTAACCACAATTGACGCGGGGCTGCAAAAAGCCGCAGGCGACGCTTTACAAAAAACACTTGACAGTCAAAAGGACAAAACTATTTTCAGCACGGCAGGCGCGCTTATAGTTATAGACATTAAAACAGGCGCTATTCGTGCCTCCGTTTCAAATCCTACATACGATATTTCAAAATATAGCGAGCTTTATTCAGAGCTTATAAAGGACAACTCCGCCCCGCTTTGGAATAGGGCTTTTATGAGTACATATGCCCCCGGCTCAACAATGAAACCCGCTATTGCTATTGCGGCTCTTACGGAGGGTACTATAAC
>JAAZGX010000244.1 GCA_012511005.1 Clostridiales bacterium | reverse complement strand
TTTGCCGCTCTTGTAAATGAGCAGGAGCAAAATGGTGAAGTTCCGTTTAAAAATCCGCGAAATGCAGCGTCAGGCTCAGTCCGACAAAAAGACCCTAAAGCTGCCGCTTCCCGTGAGCTTGATATTCTCGTATTTAGTATATTACGCCACAACGGTGAAAGTTTTTTGACTGACAGTGAATCACTCGACTTTCTAAAAAAACTTGGCTTTAACACAGTTAATTATAATAATGTATTTAAAGATATAGAAGATGTTATAAAAGAGCTTGAGAGAATAGGTGAAACGCGCTCTGACTTTTCTTTTGAAATAGACGGAGCTGTTATTAATGTTAACGCCTTTTCACAAAGAAATGAGCTTGTCGCTACTGCAAAGGCGCCGAGATGGGCGTTGGCGTTTAAGTATCCTCCGGAGGAAAAAGAGACTATTTTGCTTGATATAGAGGTTAATGTTGGCAGGACAGGGGTACTTACACCTACTGCCGTTCTTACGCCTGTAACACTTGCGGGCACAACTGTTGGCAGGGCGTCGCTTCATAATGAAGATTATATAACCGAAAAAGGCATATCCATTGGTGACACCGTAAAAATAAGGAAAGCGGGAGACATTATTCCGGAGGTGCTTTATGTTGTAAAGAAAGGCGGCAATAATCCCGTTTACACGCTGCCGTCTATTTGCCCCGCGTGCCAAGGCGAGGTAGTTAGAGAAAAAGGCGAGGTTGCAAAACGCTGTATAAACGCAAGCTGTCCCGCACAGCTTTATCGTAGTCTTATTCATTTTTGCAATAGAGACGCTATGGATATAGAGGGGCTTGGAGAATCAGTTTTAGAGTTGCTTATTGGCGAAAAGCTTGTAAAGGACGCGTCCGACCTTTATATGCTAAAAGTATCTGACCTTTTAACGCTCGAAAGATTTGCTGAAAAAAGTGCAAGTAATGTTATATCAGCGATTGAAAAATCAAAAGGAAATGATTTATCCCGTCTGATTTTCGGGCTTGGAATACGCCATATCGGAAAAAAAGCCGCTGAATTGCTAAGCAGGCATTTTATTGATATTGACAACATAATGGGCGCTGATTTCAATGGCATTATCGTTATAGAGGGTTATGGAGACATTATGGCACAGTCTGTGATTGACTTTTTTGCAGAAAGAAAGAACAGAGAGCTAATTGAAAAACTAAAACAGCTTAAAGTAAACACAAAATCGCTTTTCGATATTTATGATAACAGATTTGAGTTTATGACCTTTGTGCTGACGGGAACGCTTTCGTCAATGACGAGGGAAGATGCCGCAAGTATAATTGAAAGTTTTTCCGGTAAAGCTTCCTCATCTGTTTCTAAAAAGACATCTATTGTAGTAGCGGGTGAAAATGCGGGCAGTAAGCTTATTAAAGCAGAGCAGCTTGGCGTAAAGATAATAGGAGAGGATGAATTTTTGCAACTTATTAAAAAATAAATATTTTTTGAGAAATTTAACATTTGCATTTAATATAGCTATGTGATACAATAATTTTATCATTATACTTATAAAATTTAATACTTGTGCCCAAATTATTAAATGATGGAGGAGTTACATGAGTGAAAATGTAAATTCTGCTTCAACAACTGAGGCGGAGGTTAGGGATGTAACCGAGTTTACCGTGCCTGATAGGCGTTATGTCGGAAAGAGAGAAACGATAGCTTACATACTTTACGATATTTCTGCAAGCTTTAACATAAGCAAATATTCCACGAGATTTATTTATGATGTTGTTTTAATTGATTTTAAGTATCTTGTTATACTTAATTTTTTCGGCGGAATTTGGGATGTTATTAACGATACTTTTATTGGAGTAATTGTTGACAGAACGAGAACGCGATACGGAAAGTTCCGTCCGTATCTTCTATTTATAATTCCACCGCTTTCACTCTTTGGCATGCTTTATTGGTGTATACCTGTGTTTTTCCCAAACACATCTGCTCTTTATCTTCCAAAATTTATTTTCTATTTTGCCTTATCAGTAATATCTGAAACGGCGGGTACATTTACAGGTATGGCTTCAGGCGGACTTTTAGCCACAATAACACCTCACCCGAATGACAGAACAAGGTTAATTACAAGCGCAGAGCTTATCTCCGGACTTTTGGGCGAAAAATTGCCGGAGCTTTTAATGGGGCTGTTTATAGACCTTATAAACCACAAAGTGCTAAACTGGAGCATGAGAAACTTATATATGTCGATGGGAATTTTCACTGCTGTTATAAGCTCTGCCATGTCAATATATTTCTTTATAGTATCAAAAGAGAGAGTAATGCAGTCAATTGAAAAGCCAAGTATTATTCAAGGACTTAAATCCATATTAAATAATAAGCCGCTTCTTTTAATTACGCTTTCAAGCTTTTTA
>JAAZGX010000243.1 GCA_012511005.1 Clostridiales bacterium | reverse complement strand
TTGAGCGTTTTGAGCTATCTCCCCATAAGGCAATAAAGCTTATGGAGGATTTAGACGAGGATTATAAAGTTTTATTGATTAAAGAACATTCCGGTAAAAACGAGCCTATTTCATTTTACAAACAGGGTGATTTTGTTGACCTTTGCGCAGGTCCGCACCTTTCTGACACAGGCAGGGTTAAGGCTTTTAAGCTGACTAACTGCACAGGTGCATATTGGCGGGGCGATGCGGCAAACAAAATGCTCCAGAGGATTTACGGTGTTGCGTTCCCCAAAAATGCCGAGCTTACGGAATATCTTGAAATGCTTGAACAGGCGAAAAAGCGTGACCACAGGCGCATAGGGCGCGAGCTTGACCTTTTCGATATTTATGAGGAGGGTCCCGGTTTTCCGTTCTTTCTGCCTAATGGTATGATTTTAAGAAACTTGCTTGAGGATTATTGGAGAAAAGAGCATGTAAAGCATGGGTATAATGAAATAAAAACCCCCATTATCTTAAATGAAAGCCTATGGCACCGCTCCGGTCATTGGGAGCATTACAAAGATAATATGTACAATGTGAAAATTGATGATGAGGATTTTGCGATAAAGCCTATGAACTGCCCCGGCGGTATGCTTGCGTTTAAGAGAAAGCCTCATTCCTACCGGGAACTGCCCGTCAGAATTGCAGAGCTTGGACTTGTCCACAGGCATGAGCTGTCAGGAGCGTTACACGGGCTTATGCGCGTTCGCTGTTTCACGCAGGATGATGCTCATATATTTATGACGCCGGAGCATATTGAAGATGAAATAACTCGTATAATTGACCTTATTGACGAATTTTATAGTGTATTTGGTTTTGAATATGATGTGGAGCTTTCCACCCGCCCCGAAAACTCCATGGGCAGTGATGAGGATTGGCAGGCGGCTACACAGGCGCTAAGGTCGGCGCTTGAAAAAAGAGAGCTTGACTTTAAGCTGAACGAGGGCGACGGGGCATTTTATGGACCTAAGATTGATTTTCATCTTCGTGACTGCATAGGCAGAACATGGCAGTGCGGCACTATACAGCTTGATTTTCAGATGCCTGAGAGGTTTGAGCTTGAATATATGGGGGCAGATGGTGAAAAACACCGCCCCGTTATGATACACAGAGTTGTATTTGGCAGTATAGAGCGTTTTATTGCAATAATCACAGAGCAGTATGCAGGTGCGTTCCCCTTATGGCTTGCACCAGAGCAAGTAAAAATCTTACCGATTGCTGACCGCCACCACAAAAGGGCGTTTGAAATCGAAAAGCAGTTAAAAGACGCCGGTATTCGTGCAGAGGTTGACGACAGGAGCGAAAAGATAGGATATAAAATCAGAGAGGCACAGCTAAAGAAAGTACCGTATATGCTTATTTTAGGCGATAAGGAAGTTGAGGATAAAACTATTAGCCTTAGAAGCAGAAAAGAGGGCGACAAAGGCTCTGTTTCAGTCCTTGAATTTTTAGAAAGTATTCTTGAGAAAATAGAAACAAAAGCACTGTAAAAACATTAAAAGAGATATTAACACCGCCAAAATAGAAGGCGGTGTTAATTTTTTTTGAAAAACAGATTATATATCCTCTGTTTTTACATTTGTAATATAGTATATTCTTTCTAAAAGGCAATCATCTGCATTTTCAAGGTCAGGAGTTTCGGGATAAATTTCAATATTAGGCAGGTATCTTCGCGGTTTTGTTCTTATTATTAAACGCTCTACGGTGTTTACCTTGTTTAGAAAACGCCTTGCGCCGCTATATAAATATTCGTTCCCGTTTAAGAACACTTTATATGTATTGTTTTTACAGTCAATCTCAAAAACGAGCTTGTGCCAAATAGCGTGAGGAGGAATGTCAAACGCGTGCCTTACTTCAGAGCCAAAACGGACAAAAACCTTGCAGTCGCCGACCATAACACGACAAGCAGCAATACCCTTTTCGTCAGTTATTTCAAATTCTAACTGCTCTTTATAGCTCTCTTTACTCATAAATGAAAGTGAAACGCGCACTTTACTGCTTCTCTTAAAAATACGCATTGCCCTGCCGTAATCAACAGGGTCTTTATCCGCAATACGAAGACAAGGCGTATCCCCGTGTAAAGAAACGGCAGAAACGGGCGACCATTTAGTGCTGTAAATATTCCAGCCTTTAATATAAGTGCCGACGCTGCATGTAAAATCGTCATCAATATGCTCTGTTTCAACCCTTTTAATCGGTAAGGGTATGCGTGTTACTGAAATATCCTCTTTATTAACGCTGTGACAGAGCCATAAAGCGTCAGTCGGGCATTTTTCGGGTCCCTCAATCCCTCTTATATATTGCGGTCCAAAATCTTTATATCTGCCCTTATAGCGGCGCGGCGGAAGTTCTCCATAGGCGCATGCCATATCAGTAAAACGAATACCGTCAGAGGAGGTAAGCACAACTAAGGGGTAACGGTGTTCGCTTGAAAGACTGTTTATGTATGCTAAAGCGTAGCCGCCGTCAGCCGTCTTTTGTCCCCAAGACTTTGCGCCGCTCGTCACAAAACTCGGTTCATGCTCTATGCACCATGTTTTGCCGCCGTCATCACTTCTGCCGACATTACCCTGCTTCCATAGTCCTATAACCGTTTTCTCATCTATATTATAATAACAAAAGCTTGACGCTTTTTCAAAAGGCGTGTTTGACGGCATATCACCGTTGGGGTCTTTTTCAAATAGGGGAAAGCCGATTTCTTTATCCTTATACCCATGCTCCTCCCGCCATTGCTGGGTTATTAATCGGTTAGAAAGAAGTTCCTCACATGCAGACACAAAGCTTTTATCGGGGCATTTAGTATAAAACGGAAACGGAAGATTTTCCTCTTTCCAACCCGAATAGTCAAGGTAGCGAATAAAATAAATATCGCTAAAAGTACCGTCGGAGAAAACCTCACGCACAACACGGCCTATGCCGTACATATTCCACGGGCAAAGGTTGTAATGCGGCGAGTGGCCGTAAAATCCGCTAACTAACAGCCTGTCGTCACTTGTGTGATAAAAGCCCATTCGTTGGTGCATATACCCGTCCTTTTCCTCGGGCACTTCTATTACATTACCGCCGTCACACTCATATCTGCCGGCTTTCACTTTAATTTTTGGGAAAACTGCAACGGGTTTACTCCAATTAATACCGTCAGTAGAATTCATTAAAAAAGACTGTCCGGCGCCCGTATGCTCGTCTACGGGGTTAGACAGATATTCTAAATAAAACTTTGATTTCCAATATGTCAGCATAGGACCGTGGTTATATGTATTACCAACACCGTCAGCATATTCCCCGTGTGTTCTGTTAGCGCGCATTGCTTGGAAATTGCTTGCGCCGACGGCGTACAAAAGTCCGCCGTCGTGGCGCATTAAATCGGCAAATTCGTCACCGTCATAATACGGTAAGTATCTTTTCTCCATAAATCCTCCAAAAAACTGCCGTAAAATGAAACGGTATTTTATTTATTCTTTTGAACAATAGCCTCTTTCTTCTTTGGGCGAACGCTGTTTCCGACGACGCCAAAGCTTTCAAACGAGCTTATAAATTTTGAAAAGCTGTTAAAGCCGTATTGCTTTATACTAAAATCAGAATACTTTTCTTTTAACTTCTCATTTACAAGGCTCAAATTGTCAATATGACCGCCGTTTGTTTCTATTAGCTCTGTTACAAATTTTTCTATCACCTCAAGAGGAGTTGAGGTTTTGTCGCTGACCTTATAAGAGTTTTTAACCTTTCGTATTTCAAAATCCCCAAGGCTTTGAAGAAATGTTAAAAGCTTTGAATAGCCGTAGTTTCTAACATCAAAATCTGAATATGTTTTACTCAGAATATTGCCTATTTCGCCCATATCAGTAGTTTTGCCGACATTCGCATTATCTGTAATTATTTTATGAATAGTGTCAATAATTTGTTTTCTGCCCGTAATATCCTTCATTTCACCCTTGCCGTTTTTGCCGGAGGATTCCGCCTCTTGCGAAATAACCTCTAATATTTTGAATACATCACACGCTATTCTAAACGGCTTTGGAGTTTTTTGTTCTCCCATTCCAATAACATACATACCCGCCTCTCTAAGGCG
>JAAZGX010000242.1 GCA_012511005.1 Clostridiales bacterium | reverse complement strand
TCAGTCATATCTATACCTAAAATAAGTCCAAGTCCTCTAAGCTTCAGTCTTTTATCAAGCGGTAAAATCTCTTTAGTTATATAATCAATAGCAAGCGCGCTTTTTCGTTGCGTTTCTTTTTCCACATTTTCATTCAGCATATATTCAAGCCCGGCTTTAGCGGCAACAAAGGCAATTTGATTTCCTCTAAATGTGCCGTTGTGTTCACCGGGCTCCCAGATATCATATTCGGTCTTTATGAGAGTTAAGGCAAACGGAAAGCCATAGCCGCCTATCGACTTTGATAATACTGCTATGTCAGGTGCAATTCCCGCACGCTCAAAGGAAAAGAATGTGCCTGTTCTTGCACAGCCGACTTGAATATCATCAATAATCAGCAAAATACCATACTTGTTACAAAGTTCACGAATACGCGTAAGAAAAGAGTTAGGGAACACATAAACGCCACCCTCTGCCTGAACGGTTTCAATCACTATTGCGGCGGGTAAGTCCGCTCCGGAATGGTCGTCTGTCAGAAGATTTTCAATATATTCAACCGTGTCAAGTTCGGGATACATATAAGGGGCGGGAATAAAAGTAACATCCCCCATAGATACGCCGGCGCCCGCTCTTGAGGCTTTGTCCGTAGTCAAAGCAAGTGCGCCGAGCGTCATACCGTGAAACGCTCCCATAAGCGCAAAGACGCCGCTTCTTTTTGTAACCTTCCTTGCAAGCTTTAGAGCCGCTTCAACAGCGTTAGTGCCCGTAGGTCCCGGGAACTGTACTTTATAATCAAGTCCTCTTGGCTTTAGGATATTATCCCCAAAAAACTGAAGAAAGTCGCGTTTAGCCGCAGTATACATATCAAGCGAGTGAATAACACCGTCATTAACAAGATAATCAATAACCCTTTTTTTGATATAATCATTATTATGACCGTAGTTAAGAGCCCCCGCACCGCAAAAAAAGTCAATATAGCTTTTTCCGTCCTCATCAAATAGCTCAGCATTCTTTGCGCGTGTAAAAACAGCGGGAAAACTGCGGCAATATGAGCGAACCTCTGATTCGTAGCGATTAAAAACATCAGTGTTCATTATCATTCTCCATTCAGGTTTGTTAAATTAATTATACCTTGATTATAAATTTATTCAAGTGCAAAATGAAAATTCACATAATTAAATCATAAAAGCAAATTATTAGAGAAAAGTATTGAAATAACTTTAGTTATACTGTATAATATTAAAACAGCGATAGGGACATTTAGCTCAGTTGGTAGAGCATTCGCTTGACGTGCGAAGGGTCAGCGGTTCGAGTCCGTTAATGTCCACCATTTTAGGGGTTAGGTGTTAGGTAGTAGGGGTTAGGTGGATGCCGATTACCGGCATCTAATTTTTATTTTGATAACTCGTCAAAGTTTTTTTCTAATAAATCGAAGAAACGGTTGACGATTTTTTTGTCCTCCTCGTTGCCTTTAACGCACATTGAGAGTGTGAGCATATTGTTAAGGGAGATTGCGGAGAGGAGAACATAAGGCTTATATTTTACGGCGCCCGTTAAAAATCCGTAAGTAGGCTTGTTGCCGTCAAGGGCAAGCTTTTCAGCGTCAAGCACGCCAATATTACTCATACCGATTAGCGGATTGGAATATCCAATTTTAATTATTTCCTCAGAGGCGGCGTAGGGGAGTATGCTGTACGCAAGTTTTAGAAGCGGGAGGCTGTAAAGCCCTAAAAATCTGTCCTGTTTATTCTTTTCGGTAGAGCGCATTACATATGCCAAGGTTTCGTTTATATTTCTGCCCTTTTTCGGGGTTAAACACTGCATAAAAGCCGTATGGTTTGTAAGCCCGTCTTTACTCGTATCCTTTATGTG
>JAAZGX010000023.1 GCA_012511005.1 Clostridiales bacterium | reverse complement strand
TGTAAAGTCAGTAATACTGTACAGAATATCAGTATATTGTTGATTTTATATTTTGAAGGGAAGCGTTTATATGTCATCTTATAAGAAGAGTCTAAGTGGTGTTTTAGCAATACTTTTACTGTTTACAATTACGGTGGCCTCTCCTTTGATAGCATTTGCATCAGGCGAGAGCGCGGAGTTTACATACCGGACAATTAAAAACAATTCCGCAATTGAAATAACAGGGTACAAAGGTAACGAAAAAACTGTAAGTATTCCAAGAGCCATTGGCAACATTGATGTTGTATCAATAGGAGACGGGGCTTTTGAAGGTAAAACCTCAATCGAAACAGTTAACTTTACAAACAATATTATAACAATCGGTAAAGGTGCGTTTAAAGGCTGCACATCTTTAACGACGCTCAAGAAGATGACTGAAGTAGCTGTTATGGGTGAATCTGCCTTTGAAAACTGTACATCCCTTAAAGAATTTGCATTTCCCTTAAACTTGACTGAAGTGGCAAATAGAGTGCTTTATGGCTGTACTTCGCTGTCCTCCATTGAAGTACATCGTAATGTTGAAAAAATCGGCAGAGAACCATTTGATAAAACAAAGTGGTACGACGACCAGGCAGACGGTGTTCTTATGGCAGGTAAAATAGCCTTTTCATATAAAGGGGACATAACAGATATTGAAATCCCGATTGACATTGAAAAAGTTGAAAGCTACGCTTTCCTTGGCTGTAAAACACTTAAATCTGTTAAATTGTCAAATGATGTTGAAGATATAGGCTTTTACGCTTTCCAAAACTGTACATCATTAGAGTCAATTACTTTTGGTGATAGCTCCGCGCTTATTTACGCCGGTGCGTTTATGGGCTGTACATCACTTAAAGAGGCAAACTGCGGCGATACTATGGCGTTAATCGGATATCAAGCTTTTTCCGGCTGTACTTCTCTTGAAGTTTTTACGGCAGGCGAAGTGCTTACAGAGATAGACGATTATGCTTTTTACGGCACAAAGATAAAGACGCTTGACCTTGGTAAAAATGTAAGCAAAATAGGCACATATGCTTTCTTTAACTGCAAATCACTTGAAAGCTTTACGGTTGACGAGCATAACAAGGATTACAAAGCAATTGACGGTGTGCTTTTCTCGAAGAATGAAAAAAGGCTCGTGTCTTTCCCCGCGGCAAAAAAGGGAACATATGAAATACCGAAGAAAGTTGAAACAATTGCCGACAGTGCTTTCAGAGATGCTTTGATAACAGGCGTTACATTCGCCGCTGACTCGAATGCAAAAACTTTAGGCGCCAACGCCTTTGTTAACTCGTCCATAGAAAGCGTCGTTCTTCCCGACAAATTAACAACGATAAGTAATTCTGCTTTTAAGAATTGCAAAGCATTAAAATCAATAACATTTCCGGAGTCTCTTACGACAATTGCTTCATATGCCTTTTACGGAGATACAGGTCTTACCGAAATAATTGTACCGAATAAGGTTACGGATATTAATACATACGCTTTTGCAAACTGCTCTAACCTTTCAAAAGTTTCTTTAGGTGACAGTGTTATAAGAGTACGCTCATATGCATTCTTAGACTGCAAAGCTCTTTCAAATGTAAAGTTCGGCTCATCTATTGAAAGTATAAGCGACTATGCTTTTAATAATTGTGACAAGCTTACAAAAATAGACCTTCCCGCCTCACTTGATGATATAAGCGCTAAAGCATTTGACGGCTGCCTTGCTCTTTCAAGCGTTACCGTTGCAAACGGCGGAAAATACTTTGCTGACGGTAAAGCGTTATACAGAGAAGAACCGGTAAACACGCTCGTATTTTTTGCCGACAAATCTGAAACGGCTTACACTGTTAAAAAAGATACTGTTGCCATTAAAGACAATGCGTTTTTAGGATGCACTAAACTATCATCTATTTATGTTTCAGACTCCGTTACAGAAATAGGGGAAAACGCTCTTACTGATACTGCTTGGTATAAAGCAAAAAGCGGCGATATATATTTAGGCAGAGTTATATATAAAGCCAATAAAAATGCCTCGTCTATTAAAGTTAACGCAGGTACAACTGCAATAGCAGACGGCGCTTTCAAAGATGCAGAGGTAAAAAGTGTTGACCTTCCCGCATCATTAAGGAATATAGGCAAAGAAGCGTTTGCAAACACAAGGATATCTGAACTCGTTATTCCTTCAGGCGTAACCGTTATCGGAAATAAGTGCTTTATGAATGCTAATTTACTGACCAAAATAACATTACCCGCTTCGCTCAAGGAGCTTGGCAAAGGCGCGTTCTATGGTTGCTCTGCCTTGCTTTCTGCTGCTCTTCCGGCAAACCTTGTTTCAGTTGAGGCAGATACTTTTTACGGCTGTGTATCACTTTCAAAGGTATCACTTGGCACAAGAATAGAGTCTATTGGTGCGTATGCTTTTTCGGGGTGCGGTGCAATTACAGAATTTGCAATACCAAAGTCATTAAAAACAATAGGTCAATATGCTTTTGTAGGCTGCTCGTCACTTGAAAAATTCACTTGTGACAAGGCAAATGAAACATTTACCGAATTTGACGGAGTGCTTTTCCTTAAAGAGGCTGAAGAAAATTCCTTTAAAACCCTTGTCCAGTACCCCACAGGTAAAAAGAATGCGTATCTACTCCCTAAAATGGTTGAAACTATAGGAGCAAGGGCATTTTATGACTGTGACGGTCTTACTCAAATTAGTTTTAATGACGGTCTTAAAACAATTGAAGACGAAGCTTTCTTTGACTGTGATTTGATTACAGAAATTGTATTGCCGGAAAGTGTAAGAAAAATTAAGTCCCTTGCTTTCGCTTCTTGTAATGAGCTTCGTTCATTTACAGTAAACAGCAACTTGACGGCGTATGAGCGAAATGCTTTTGACGGATGCTGGTATACAGATTATAATTCTGTTAAAATAGTACTTGATGAGAAATCCATTTCAACACTTCTGATAATTATTGTTTTACTTGCGGCTATTGGTGTTGCGGGAGTTCTTGTGTACCGCAAAAAGATAAGAGAAAGCGATGCCGCAGCAAAAGCTGCACTTGCCGCACGAAATGCTGAAGCAGAAGCGGAAGATAAAAGCGAAAAATAAACATCATTGACAAATTTACAGTATCCCAAAGCAAAACAAGAGTTTTGTTTTGGGATATTTATTAAAAGAAAAGCTGTATTAATAAAAGGGAGTATGGTTTTATGTTTAATGCCGAAAAGGTTTGCAAAGATATTGTAAAATGGACGAAAGATTGGTTCAATATAAACGGTAATGGTTGTAATGCTGTTATTGGAATATCAGGCGGAAAGGATAGCACGATTGTTGCGGCTCTTTGTGCAAAGGCTCTTGGGGCAGACAGGGTCATAGGTGTGCTAATGCCAAATGGTCTTCAAGAAGATATCAATGTTTCAGAAGCTGTATGTGATTTTTTAGGCATAAAAAGCTATACAATAAATATTAAAAATACTTTTAACAGTGCTATGGACGAGCTGAAAGCCGCTTTGCCGTCCGTTTCACAGCAAACAATAATCAATATTCAACCGCGGCTGAGAATGTCTGTTTTATATGCCGTTTCACAATCTCTTAACGGGAGAGTTGCAAGCACGAGCAATTTATCTGAGGAGTTTGTCGGATATACAACGCGTTATGGGGATTTAGCCGGTGACTTCGCTACAATATCAAGCCTTACTGCAAGTGAAGTTAAGGAAATAGGCAAAGTCTTGGGATTACCTTTAGAATTTATTGAAAAGGTGCCGATAGACGGGCTTTCTGATAAGACGGATGAAGAAAGCCTTGGATTTTCATACGATGTGCTTGATAAGTTTATACGCACGGGAATTTGTGAAGACGAGGAAATAAAAGGGAAAATTTTACGGCTAAACAAGCTTAATGAATTTAAGCTGAAACTCGTTGAATTCTTTCAATACGAACAATGAAAAGATGAGCCGCAAGTTTCTTTGACTTGCGGTTCATCTATTTAATCACTTATAGGAGTTTAGAATAAGCCGGATATTATTCCGTCATTATCAATATCTATTCTTTCTGCCGCAGGAATTTTCGGAAGTCCCGGCATCGTCATAACATCTCCTGTCAGTACGACTATAAATCCCGCGCCGGCGCTAATCTTTATTTTCCTTACAGTTATATTAAAATCAGACGGCGCGCCAAGCTTTGTTGGGTCATCAGAAAAACTGTACTGTGTTTTAGCAATACAAATCGGTAAATCAGAAAAATTCAAGCTTTCAAGCGTTTCTATTTCCTTTTCTGCTTCAGCTGTATAATTTACACAAGAGGCGCCGTAAACCTTTGCAGCAACACTCTCAATTTTAGACTTAATGCTTTCGTTAATGTCATAAGAAAAGCTGAAATTATCGGCAACGCTTTCTTCACAAAGCCTTACAACTTCTAAAGCAAGCTCACGACCGCCTAAAGAGCCGTTTGCCCACACAGTTGTAAGTATCGCGTTCGTGTCATTTTCGTTACAAATGCTTTGTAAAAGCTCTATTTCGCGGTCCGTATCAGTAGGAAATCTGTTAACAGCGACAACGCAGGGAAGATTATAAACAGTTTTAATATTTTTAATATGCCTTAAAAGGTTCGGTACGCCTTTTTGCAGCGCGTCAAGATTTTCTTCCTCTAAATCTGTTTTATGTGCGCCTCCGTGGAGTTTTAACGCGCGTATTGTCGCTACAACAACAACACAAGACGGTATGAGTTCTGCCGTGCGGCACTTTATATCGAAGAACTTCTCTGCCCCAAGGTCAGCACCAAATCCTGCCTCAGTAATTGTATAATCAGATAGCTTTAGCGCCGTTTTCGTTGCAATAACAGAGTTGCAACCGTGTGCTATATTTGCGAAAGGTCCGCCGTGAACTAAAGCGGGCGTTCCTTCAAGCGTTTGAACTAAATTCGGTTTTATAGCATCCTTTAGTAACGAGGCGACGGCTCCGACTGCTTTTAACTCTCCCGCAGTTACGGGTATTCCCTTAGCGCTGTAACCTACAACTATTTTGGCAATACGCTTTTTCAAATCACTAATAGAGGATGAAAGACATAAAATTGCCATAATTTCAGAGGCGACGGTTATATCAAATCCATCCTCACGCGGTACGCCGTGAACTTTGCCGCCAAGACCGCAAACAATGGAGCGAAGCTGCCTGTCATTCATATCAACACATCGTTTCCATGTAATGCGCCTGACATCAATATCAAGGTCATTTCCCTGCTGTATATGATTATCAAGCAGTGCCGCAATCAAATTGTTTGCCGCGGAAATAGCATGAAAATCGCCCGTGAAATGCAGATTTATATCTTCCATAGGTATAACTTGCGCGTATCCGCCGCCCGCAGCGCCGCCTTTTATACCGAAAACGGGACCTAAAGACGGCTCTCTTAAAGCTGCCATGCTCGACTTTCCAATGCTTTTTAACGCATCCGTAAGTCCTATTGTAACGGTAGTTTTACCCTCGCCCGCAGCGGTGGGGGTAATAGCTGTTACTAAAACGAGCTTACCGTATTTTTTCGTTTCATCATTCATAATTGAAAGAGGCAGCTTTGCCTTGTATTTACCATAATACTCAAGCTCGTCTTCTAAAATGCCAACTTGAGCCGCAACTTTGCTTATATGGTTTATTTGTGCGCTTTGAGCAATTTCAATATCTGTTTTCATATTATCCTCCAAATTATTTGAAGTATTTTACTGCTGAAATAAACATACCCATATTATACTTGCCTTCAACATTTTTGTAAAGGTTCTTTCCTGTTCTTTCACTATGCCCCATTTTTCCGAAAACTCTGCCGTCAGGAGAGGTGATACCCTCAATAGCGGCTTTAGAGCCGTTAGGATTAAAGAGTATATTATTCGTTGCATTACCGTCAAAGTCAACATATTGAGTAGCTATTTGACCGTTAGCAGAAAGCTTTGAAAGTAAAGCATCGTCACAAATAAAGCGTCCCTCACCATGGGAAATCGGCATTGAATATATGTCGCCGACAGTTGTATCAGAAAGCCACGGGGACATATTTGATACTATTTTTGTACGAACAATTCTTGACTGATGTCTGCCTATTTTATTATAGGTCAAAGATGGGGAAGAGGCGGCAGCGTCCCTAATTTCACCGAAAGGAACGAGCCCAAGTTTTATTAAAGCGTGAAAACCGTTGCATATGCCGCCAATAAGCCCGTCTCTCTCCGTTAAAAGCTTATTTACCTCTGATTTTATTACTTCATTTCTGAAAAATGAGGCTATAAGCTTTCCGGAGCCGTCAGGCTCGTCGCCGCCTGAAAACCCACCGGGAATAAAGATTATTTGTGAGCTTTCTATTTCTTTTGCAAAGCTTTCAATACTTTCTGTTATATCAGAGGCGGAAAGGTTTTTGATTATAAAAGTTACAGGCTTTGCGCCGGCGTCAGTCAGTATTTTCACCGTGTCATATTCACAATTTGTACCGGGAAAAACGGGTATTAGCACCTTAGGCTTTGCAGTTTTTATAGCGGGCGAGGAATTTATGACCTTGTCGCTTGAAAGGTTTTTAACGGGAGTACCGTCGTCTTTTATAAAAGTGGGGAAAACAGGTTCAAGCTTATTTTCATATAAGCCTAAAAGTAAGTTAAGCGGTAAAGTATCGTCAAGATAAGATATGTTACATCTATCAGTCGTTCTGCCTAAAGGCTTTCCAATACTTATATCCTTTGTAAGCTCAAGAATAAAAGAGCCGTAATTATAAGAAAACAATTCATTTAAGGTAACTGAATTATCAAACGAAAATCCAATGTTATTACCAAAGCACATTTTCATAATACCTTCAGCAATTCCACCATAAACGGGTGTGTAAACGGCAGAAACGGCTTTTTCGGAAATTAAGGTGTGAACTGTACTGAATATATCTAAAAGAGACTTCGTATTCGGCAGTCCGTTTTCATCATACTCCGGTTTTAACAGGCAAACTTTTCTGTTAGATTTCTTGAATTCAGGAGAAATGATATTGTTTGCCTTTTCTGTCGTTACAGCAAAAGACACGAGTGTTGGCGGAACATCTAAATCTTCAAAGCTGCCGCTCATAGAGTCTTTGCCGCCAATAGAAGCAATACCCAAGTTCATTTGTGCCTTAAAAGCACCGAGCAAAGCGGATAAAGGCTTGCCCCAACGAAAGGCATCTTTGCCGAGCCTTTCAAAATACTCTTGAAATGTGAGATACACTTCGTTAAATGAGGCACCGGAGGCAATAAGCTTTGAAACGGACTCAATAACGGCAAGATATGCTCCGCAATACGGGCTTTTTTCCATTATAAACGGGTTATATCCATAAGCCATAACAGAGCAGGTGTCTGTATGCCCCTTTTCAACAGAAACGGTGTGTACCATAGCTTGTGCAGGCGTTAGCTGATGTTTGCCGCCAAAGGGCATTAAAACGGTATTAGCGCCGATAGTGGAGTCAAAACGCTCTGAAAGCCCGCGTTTTGAGCAAACATTTAAGTCGCTTGCCAAATCGTTAAAGAGTGAAATAAAGTCGCCTTTTACGCTCTTTTTATAATCATTATTTTTCTCTACAGTAACATCAATATGCTTTCCGGCGCCGTTGGAGTTCAGAAAATCACGGTGAATATTAACGATAGATTTTCCGTTCCAGTTCATAATAAGCCGAGGCTCGTCTTTAATGGCAGCTACAACGGTAGCTTCAAGGTTTTCAGATGCGGCAAGCTCTAAAAAGCGTTTGACATCAGTTCTTTCCACGACTACAGCCATTCTTTCCTGAGACTCGCTTATAGCAAGCTCTGTACCGTCAAGTCCCTCATACTTTTTCTTTACGGCGTTAAGGTCAATTTCCATGCCGTCGGAAAGCTCACCGATAGCAACGGACACGCCGCCCGCGCCAAAGTCGTTGCATCGTTTAATTAATAAACTTGCCTCTTCATTTCTGAAAAGCCTTTGCAGCTTGCGCTCTTCCGGCGCGTTTCCTTTTTGAACTTCTGCGCCGCATGTTTCAAGCGATGAAAGGTCGTGCGACTTTGAGGAGCCTGTTGCTCCTCCGCAGCCATCCCTGCCCGTTTTTCCGCCAATAAGAATTACAACATCACCCTCAACAGGAGTTTCCCGCCTAACATTTTTTGCGGGTGCGGCGCCTAATACAGCGCCTAATTCCATTCTTTTTGCTACAAAGCCTTCGTGATAAATTTCGTCTACAAGCCCTGTGGTAACTCCTATTTGATTACCATAGGAGCTATATCCCGCGGCAGCCGTTTTAACAATTTTTCTTTGCGGCAGTTTGCCTTTTAATGTTTCACTAATAGGCGTCAGCGGGTTTCCCGCTCCGGTTATACGCATAGCGGCATAAACATATGCCCTGCCTGAAAGCGGGTCGCGTATAGCGCCGCCAATACATGTTGCAGCTCCGCCGAAAGGCTCAATTTCTGTTGGGTGATTGTGTGTTTCATTCTTAAACAGTAAAAGCCAATCCTCTAAAACACCGTCAATATCGACTTTAATTTTAACGGTACACGCATTTACTTCAAAAGACTCATCTAAAAGAGGCAGCTTGCCCTCCTTTTTAAAATACCGGGTGCATATAGTGGCAATATCCATAAGGTTAATAGGCGATGTTCTTTTTGTGTATTGTCTTATTTTTAGGTATTCCTCATATGTTTTTTGTATTTCGTCATCACAAAACTTAACATTGTCAATAGTAGTCAAAAAAGTAGTGTGTCTGCAATGGTCAGACCAGTATGTATCAATCATTCTGATTTCAGTTATAGTGGGGTCGCGTTTTTCTTCTATAAAATAGTTCTGACAGAATTTTAAGTCATCAAAATCCATAGCAAGTGAATAATCGTCTAAAAAGTCTTTTAGTTCGCCGTTATTTTTTGTAATAAAGCCGTTTAGTGTTACAACATCTTTAGGCGTGATGTAATCCACTTTTAATGTTTCCGGCTTTGTAAGCGGAGTTTCACGGCTTTCAATGGGGTTTATTAAATATTTTTTAATGGAGTTATATTCCGCTTCGTTAATATCACCGCTTAAAATATAAACTTTTGCGGTTTTGACAAGAGGGCGTTCTTGTTGTGAAATCACTTGAATACACTCTGCCGCTGAACTTGCACGCTGGTCAAACTGCCCCGGTAAATACTCAACGGCAAAAACTCTGTCTTCTTTCAAAAAAGATAACTCGTCATAAACATTATCAACCTGCGGCTCTGAAAAAACATTTTTTTTAGCATCTTCGAGCAATTCTAAATCAATATTCTCTACATCATACCTATTAACGACTCTTAAATCTTTAAGGCTTATTATAGAAAGCAAATTATTGAACTCCTCTAAAAGCTGTTTTGCCTCGTTATTAAAACCTTGTCTTTTTTCAACATAAACTCTGTAAACCATTAGAATTTTCCCTCCAATGCTTTTTTACCTATATCGGTACGATAATATTTATTTGCAAAATCAACTTTATCGCTATCGCAATAAGCCGTTTCTATCGCTTCTTTTAATGTTTGAGCTACTGCGGTTACGCCTAAAACTCTGCCGCCGGAGGTAATTAACTTGCCGTTTTCTAAGCGCGCACCCGCAATAAACATATTTTTATTGTCAGTATCTTCTGAAAAGGTGATTTCCTTGCCTTTTTCAAAATCTTGCGGATAACCTTTTGATGCCAAAATTACACAACACGATGAGTTATCAGAAAATGAAATATCAACACTTTGAAGGTTTCCTTCATTTACTGCTCTCATAATCGTAAGTAAATCTGTTTTTAACAAAGGTAAAACCGCTTGCGCCTCAGGGTCGCCGAAACGGCAGTTGTACTCAATAACACGAGGACCGTTTTCTGTGAGCATAAGTCCAAAGTAAAGGCAGCCCTTAAACGGTCGCCCCTCTTTTTTCATAGCTTCCATAGTAGGTATAAAAATTTCACTTTCGCACTGTGCGGCAATTTCCTTTGTATAAAAAGGGTTAGGAGCAATAGCGCCCATACCGCCTGTATTAAGCCCTTTGTCGCCGTCAAGTGCCCGCTTATGGTCCATAGAGGACACCATGGGAACTATTGTTTTACTGTCCGTAAATGCTAAAACGGATATTTCAGGACCCGTTAAGAATTCCTCAATAACGATGTACTCACCGCTTTTGCCAAAGCACTGCTCGTCCATAATAAGGCATATAGCTTCTCTTGCTTCGTCAAGTGTATTTGCAATTATAACGCCTTTGCCCGCGGCAAGACCGTCAGCCTTTATAACGCATGGCAGAGGGGCAGTTTCTACATATTTTAATGCTTCGTGCGACTTTGAAAACACCTCATGTGCGGCTGTCGGGATGTTGTATTTTTTCATAAGCTCTTTCGCAAAGACTTTACTTCCCTCAATAGCCGCCGCCTTTTTATCGGGACCGAAACAGGGTATAGAAAGCTCGCTCAGTCTGTCAACAACACCGAGAACGAGCGGGTCGTCAGGCGACACAACAGCAAAATCAATTTTATTCTTTTTGGAAAAGTTTACGATACCCTCAATGTCCGTAGCCGCAATAGGCACACATTCTGCTTGTGATGCTATGCCGCCATTTCCGGGCAGTGCGTATATATGAGTTACTAACGGATTTTCAATAAGCTTTTTAATTATGGCATGTTCTCTGCCGCCGCCTCCGACTACAAGTATGTTCATTATAATACCTCAAATTCTTTTAATGATGAAAGAGCCTCATTTTTGTGAATGCCATAGCTATATTGTAATTGTTACAAGTGTTTATGACATCGTCATCTCTAATAGAGCCGCCCGGCTGCGCTATGTAAGAAACACCGCTTTTTGCTGCCCTCTCAATATTATCTCCAAATGGGAAAAAAGCGTCTGACGCGAGAGAAATACCGGAAATTTTTGAAAGATAATCGTCCTTTTCCTCTTTTGACAGTTCCTCCGGTTTATTCTTAAAATATTGCTGCCAGACATTATCACTTAATAAATCACTTTTTTCGCCTGTGATATATAAGTCAATAACATTATCTCTCTCTGCCCTTGCAATAGTATGAAGAAAGGGGAGGGATAACACCTTTTCATGGCGGCGCAAATTCCATATATCCGCCTTAGTACCGGAAAGCCTTGTACAGTGAATTCTTGACTGCTGACCTGCGCCAACACCGATAGCCTGTCCGTCATACGCAAAGCAAACAGAGTTCGATTGTGTGTATTTTAGTGTTATGAGTGCAATCAATAGGTCGCGAACCGCATTTTGAGGAATAGTTTTATTTTTTGTTACAATATGTGAAAGGAGTGTACTGTCAATCTTAAAATTATTTCTGCCCTGCTCAAATGTAATACCAAAAACTTGTTTTCGCTCTATTTCCTTTGGTAAATAGTCTTTATCAATTTTAATAATGTTATATGCACCTTTTCTTTTAGATTGCAGTATTTCAAGAGCTTTTGGAGTGTAATCGGGGGCGATAATACCGTCTGAAACCTCTCTTTTAATGATACTTGCCGTTATGTCGTCACAAGTATCACTAAGCGCTATAAAGTCGCCAAAAGACGACATTCTGTCAGTACCCCTTGCCCTTGCGTATGCTAACGCAAGAGGAGAGCTGTCAATTCCGTCAATATCATCAACAAAGCACATAGCTTTAAGCTCTTTAGACATAGGGGCGCCAATAGCGGCACTCGTAGGGCTTACATGCTTAAAAGAAGCGGCAGCAGGCTCTTTTAGGGCGGCTTTGATTTCGCTTACTAATTGCCAACTGTTAAAAGCGTCAAGAAAGTTTATAAAGCCCGGTCTGCCGCCTAAAACTTCAATAGGCAGTTTATCGCCGTTTTCCATAAATATGCGGGCAGGAATTTGGTTTGGATTGCACCCGTATTTTAACTCAAATTCATTCATACCGTTCTCCTTTTATTTAATATTTATTTATAAGTCTTGTTTGTTCCTTACCTTTTTCAGTATCAAAATAACGGGTGTATAAAGAGATTTTGTTATCCTCATTAAGCGCTTCCCAAAGCGTTTTAGTAAATTCATCAATATTATCGGGAACGCTTATTTTAATCGGCTCGCCTGTAAAAGACGGTAAGGGGTCGCCGTCTTTAACATATGTGTGGATAAAATGACCGATACCGTTCGCGGGAGCATATGAAAAAGTAAACCTATCGCATACAGTGCCTTTTTCGTCACCGCTTTTTAATATACTTAGCTTATATGTAAAGTCGCACTTGCTTTCGTTGTAGATAATACCGCTTATACGAGGCGTAAAGTTAGGAGCGTCATGCTCAAAAGTTTGCGTGTTGAGTGCATCCTCAAAAGTTTTGCCGTCTTTTAGAAAGGAGTAAACAGCGTCAGTTTGAGTGCCGTTAGTAACTATAAGATTATCATTTATTTTTCTTAACGGGTAATAAATAATAAGTGACGGGTCAATAACTTTTGTGTTGTCAATCGGCTCAATTTTTAAGAAATCTTTAGTTTCAATTATCGTTCTGTTTCGGCTGTTGCCGCTTCTGCCCATTATAAAATACGCTGTAACGGCATATCTGCCGTTTTTACTTTTACCGAGCATAATTCCTCTACCCGGATAAGAGTTGCCGCTTAAAACTTTTGCAATATTAGTGTTAGTCATAGTAATTTTCTCCTAACATTTGTTTACATACTTTTTCAGCAGAAAGGGGAAGTATTATCCACTCTGCCTCTCTCATTACCTTTGTTTGAAGTTCTTCCGGTGTGTAGTCTTTGTCTATTTCAACGGCTTTTTGCATTATTATTTCACCGCCGTCAGGGATTTCATTTACAAAGTGGACGGTAGCGCCCGTTATTTTTGCGCCGTGCGCCAAAGCCGCTTTATGCACATTTAATCCATAAAAACCCTCGCCGCAAAAAGAGGGGATAAGAGAGGGGTGTACATTTATTATCCTGTTTTTATATATATCTGTAAATTCTTTTGATAAAATCCGCATAAAGCCCGCAAGAATAATAAGCTCAATACTTTCGGACTCTAAAATGGCTGTTAACTGCTTTTCAAAATCCTTTTGCGCCTTGTTTTTACTTAACACAAACTCGGTTTTAATGCCGTTTTCCTTTGCTCGTGTTAGAGCGTACGCGTCGTTTTTATTTGAGACGACAAGCACGATTTCGCCGCTTTTCAATATGCCGTCTTTTTCGGCATTAATAAGAGCGCCTAAGTTAGTGCCGCCGCCGGAAACAAGAACGGCAATTCTTACTTTTCGCATATCAATACCCCATTGTCGGACTTTACTATTTCACCGAGTATATAAGCTTCTTCACCGTTTTCCTTTAGGATAGATATAGCTTCGTCAGCATCATTTCTACTTACGGTAACCGCCATTCCGACGCCCATATTAAATGTGTTGAACATATCCCTTTCAGGGATGTTTCCCGTTTTTTGAATAAGACTGAATATCGAGTGTATTTTTATGTCCGACTTATTAATTTTAACGCCAAAGCCTTTTGGAATGCTTCGCGGCAGGTTTTCATAAAATCCTCCGCCCGTAATATGTGAAACGGCTTTTACGGTAATTTTATCAAAAAGAGTAAGTAGTGGTTTTACATAAATCTTTGTAGGCGAAAGCAGTGCCTCGCCTAAAGTGGTATTAAGGCTTGGGATAGGGGAGGAAAGGTCGCATTTTTCAATATCAAATACCTTGCGGACAAGGGAAAAGCCGTTTGAATGCACGCCGCTTGAGGGCAAAGCTATTACGACATCACCCGCTATAACCTTTGTGTTGTCAATAACTTTTTCCTTTTCAACTATTCCAACAGCAAAGCCCGCAAGGTCATACTCACCCTCACCGTAAAAGCCGGGCATTTCCGCCGTTTCGCCGCCAATTAACGCACATTCTGACTGTACACAGCCGTCTGCTATACCTGAAACGATTTCTGCCGCTTTTTCGGGTATGTTTTTCCCGACTGCTAAATAATCAAGGAAAAAAAGCGGTTTTGCGCCGCAGCATATAATATCGTTTACACACATAGCGACGCAGTCAATTCCAATAGTATCATGTTTATTAAGCAAAAAGGCAAGCTTTAATTTAGTGCCGACACCGTCCGTGCCGCTTACTAAAACCGGCTCTTTATAAGAGGAGAACTCACGAAGCGAAAACATACCGCCAAAACCGCCAATGCCCGACATAACCCCGGATGTTGCAGTTTTCATAATATGGCTTTTCATAAGCTCGACCGCTTTATATCCCGCTGTTATGTCAACACCTGCATTTTTGTAACTTTCACTGCTGCTTTTCATCTTTATACCTCTCACTCAGTTTTTTCTGATATCGTCCCTTCATTCTTTTAACATATTCATCATCGGGAACTTCTGTCGGATATTCTCCCGTAAAGCATCCTAAACAGAAAGATTCACAGGTTGTGTTAGCCGGTATCATATGAACATGCTCAATGCTCAAAAACCCAAGGCTGTCAACGCCTATCATTTTCGAAATTTCCTCTTTCGTATGCTTTGTGGCTATCAGCGTATCACGAGAGCCTATTGTCGTTCCGTAATAACAGGAATGAATAAATGGCGGTGAGGTGACGCGCATATGAACCTCTACGGCTCCCGCCTCACGCAATAACTTTACAATTCTGCCGCTCGTAGTGCCGCGCACAATGGAGTCATCAATAAGCACAACTCTTTTTCCCTTAACTGTTTCAGATATGGGATTAAGCTTAATTTTAACCTTATCCTCCCTTGACTTTTGATTAGGTGAAATAAAGGTGCGTCCAACATATTTGTTTTTTATAAATCCAAGTCCGTAAGGAATTCCGGATTGCCTTGAGTAACCAATAGCGGCATCAATACCCGAATCGGGAACGCCTATTACAACATCAGCTTGAACGGGATGCTCTAACGCTAAAAAAGAGCCGGCTCGCTGCCTTGCAAGATGAACAGAGCAGCCGTCTACAACGGAATCGGGACGCGCAAAATAAATATATTCAAAAATGCAAAGAGAATGCTTCGTTTTCCCGCAGTTATCCTTGATTGAACGAACATTCCCATTTTCAATTATAATTATTTCACCCGGCTCTATATCGCGAATAAACTCCGCTCCCGTAGCGTCAAGCGCACAGCTTTCAGAGGCTATTACATAAGCGCCGTCATCAGTAACGCCGTAGCAAAGCGGCTTAAAACCATTTTTATCTCTAACGGCAATAAGCTTTGCGGGAGACATTAACACAAATGAAAAAGCTCCTTTTAGTTTATGCACAGAATTCTCCACAGCCTCTTCTATAGACGCGCTTTTAAGCCTTTGGTTAGTTATGACATACGCAATAATTTCGGCGTCGCTGTTAGTATGAAAAATAGCGCCGTCTAACTCAAGCTTTTCCCGCAGCTCATAGTAATTTGTAAGGCTGCCGTTATGTGCAAGCGCAAGCTTTCCTTTTATATGGTTAATTACAATTGGTTGAGCCTCTGTTCTGTCCGTACTGTCAGAAGAGGCATAGCGCACATGACCGATAGCCATATTGCCGTCGCCTAACTTGTCTAAAACCTCATTAGTAAAAACATCGTTTACAATTCCAGTGTCTTTGTAGGACATAAATACACCGTCATCGTTTACTACCATACCGCAGCTTTCCTGACCGCGGTGCTGCAGTGCAAACAAACCAAAGTTTACAGATACCGCAACGTTTTCTTTTTTTGGAGATGATATGCCAAATACGCCGCACTCTTCACGAAGGCTGCTCATATTTATTCACCCAACAGTCTTTTTAATATTTCCACATATGCCTCTTCAACATTTCCAAGGTCTCTCCTAAAGCGGTCTTTATCAAGCTTTTCACCGCTGTTGCTATCCCAAAAACGGCAAGTATCGGGAGATACTTCATCGGCAAGCACGATAGTACAGTCACTCGTTTTTCCGAATTCCAGCTTAAAGTCAATAAGCTCTATATTGACCTCCTTTAAATAGTCTGAAAGTATACGGTTGATTTTAAGAGAATAATCTGAAATAATCTCTAACTCTTCTTCTGTTGCATATTCCATAGCAAGAATATGGTAGTAATTTACCATAGGGTCGCCAAGCGCGTCATCCTTATAACAAAATTCAAGTACGGTTCTTCTCATCTTAACACCCTCAGGAATACCGAGCCTTTTTGAAAGCGAGCCTGCGGCAATATTCCTGACAATGACCTCAAGGGGGACTATTGTTACTCTTTTTACGAGCGTATCTCTGTCGGAAAGTTCTTCTACAAAATGGGTAGGAATGCCTTCTTTTTCAATCAAGCTCATAAGGTGATTTGTAACTCTGT
>JAAZGX010000241.1 GCA_012511005.1 Clostridiales bacterium | reverse complement strand
TTTTGATGATTCCGTATTTCGAGTTTGTCACAATAGTGTTTTACACTTATGGTCTTAGGGGAATAACTAAGAAAAATAAGCGTTTATTGTTTTTTTATATTTATATAATAGCCGCATTTACGCTCTATTTAATGTTGCGTAGAAGTATTTATAATGTCTTTGATATTTATCAATCAGATGCTTACTTTTTGCTTTGCTTGTTCCCCTTTGTTTTGTTATGGAAAAGGGGCTTGGCGCTTTATATTCCTTTTGGTATTCTTACTATCATCTTAATCTTTTCAGGAAAGCGAAACGGCTCAATAGCTATTATTTTTGCATTGTTCATTTATTTTATTGTAGAATACAAAGTAGGAAACAAAGCCAGACAATTTTCCAAAATACTGAAGAATTTGTTACTTGTGTCGTTTATCGTCGTTGCTGTTTACTTGTATTTGTCCAGTCATTATTCCATTAACTTAATTGAAAGATTAATGTCGCTGCCTGAAGACGGCGGCAGCAGCCGTGATGTTATATATAGCTCTGTATGGTTTGCAATTAAAAACTCCACTATGTTTGAGTGGTTGTTCGGTCATGGTACCCGAGGAATTATCACGGTTTTCGGGCGAAATACCGGCGCGCATAACGACTTTCTTGAAATTTTTTATAACTTCGGCTTTTTCTCTGTTGTTATTTTTATCGTTTTTTATATTGTCTTAATATCAACGGCTTTTAAAATGATAAAAGATAAGTATTACGGTGCCTCTGCTTTTGCAGCTTCTATTGTTATTTCTCTTTTTATGTCTATGTTTTCTAATTATGTCATAACCTTTACCCATATTACAAGTACGGCATGTTTCTGGGGAATAGTACTTGCTGATTGGATTAGTATAAAACAAAACAGGGATATCCCCCATTTATCTAAAGGGAGTGGAATACTATAATTAAATTATTTTCAGATAAAAGTGAATGCTGCGGTTGTACAGCTTGCATGAGTATATGCCCTACCGCCGCTATTAGTATGAAAGAGGATTTACAAGGTTTTTTGTATCCTCAGATAAACTATGATTTATGTATTGAATGCGGCAAATGCTTAGAAGTATGCGACCTAAAAAAACCTGTTGATAAAGAAAATAACCCCATAAAAGCATATGCAACGGCACACAAAGACAAAAAAGTTCTTTCCTCAAGCAGTTCCGGTGGTGCTTTTACGCTGCTTTCCGATATTGTGTTAAACAATAATGGTGTCATATTTGGGTGCAAGTTAGATGATAAAATAGATGTGTATCACGATAAAGCCGGGAACAAGCTGCAGCGTGATTTAATGCGCGGCTCTAAGTATGTTCAAAGTGATATGAAAAATACATATAAAGATATTGCCGCTTTACTTAAAGAGGGCAGGGAGGTTATGTTTGTTGGTACCCCTTGCCAAGTTGCGGGACTATATTCATTTCTTGGCAAACGCCCAAAACTGCTTACTACCGTTGATTTTATTTGCCATGGTGTACCGAGCCAAAAACTCCTAAAAGACCATGTTAAGTTTTTAGAAAACAAATATAATAAAAAAGCTGTAAACTATTTATTTCGTGATAAAATTTATGGCTGGCGACATACAGAAACTATTGTATTTTCTGACAATACAAGAAAATCAAGCTATGACACATTTAGATTAAAGCATCTTTTTCTCATTAATATAGCACTTCGCCCAGCTTGCTACTCATGTAAATATACAAATTACCACAGAGTATCAGACATAACGATAGGCGACTTTTGGCGCGGAGAGATAATAGCTAATAACTACAAAAACCTTGGAATTTCTGTTATGCTAATCAACACAGAAAAAGGAAAACTGTTTAACTCTTCAATAAAAAATACTGGTTTATTAAAAGAAATCGAAATTAGTGACACTAAGCAAAGAGCCTTACTTTACCCTGCAAAACTGCATGACGAAACCAACAACTTTTGGAAGCTATATGAAAAATCAGGATATGAAACTATAACAGAGAAATACAAAGCACCTAAATTAAAACACTATCTGCGATTTTCATATGTTCGTTTTATTGTATTTTTTAAGCTTGATGAATTAATTACATATACAAAAACAAAATATAGATATTTAAGGAAAAAGAGAACGAAATAAATGGATAAAAGCCTAAAAAAACAAATAGCTAACGCTACTAAATGGTCCTCCGTGACAGAAATCATTTCTAAAATGATTGTCCCCGTTACAAATATGATACTGGCACGGCTTTTAGACCCAAGTGTATTTGGAATTGTTGCGACGGTAAATATGGTTGTCAGTTTTTGCGATATGTTTGCTACAGCCGGTTTTCAAAAATATTTGGTTCAGCACGAATATAAAACAAAGCAAGAGCTTTATAAAGGAACAACAGTAGCCTTTTGGACTAACTTAGGGCTATCCTTTGTTCTTTGGGGTATTTTAGTTGTATTTAGAGACCCTATCGCATCTTTTGTAGGGAATGAAGGTTATGGAGTTCCCATAGCCGTTGCTGGGCTTTCTTTATTTTTAACGGCATTCTCCTCCATACAAACTTCTTTATATAGAAGAATATTTGATTTTAAGACATTATTTATAAATAGACTTGTCTCAACAATAGTCCCTTTTGTTGTTACTATTCCTCTTGCCTTTTTCGGGTTCGGATACTGGTCGCTTATAGTCGGTACAATTTCCGGTTATTTAGCACAGGCGATTATATTAACCGTAAAGTCCGAGTGGAAACCAAACTTATTTTACAGCTTCTCACTACTTAAAGAAATGCTGTCTTTTAGCATATGGACTTTATTCGAAACCTTTGCCCTTTGGGCGAGCGGATGGGTAGATATTTTTATTGTTAGCAATATCTTAGGCAAATATTATACCGGTCTTTATAAAACCGGTCAAGGCACAGTAACGGGAATACTGACAATAGTTACAAGTGCAACCACGGCAGTACTTTTTTCCTCCCTGTCACGGGTGCAAAATGATGATAAGCAGTTTACATCAGTCTTTTTCATTTTTCAAAAAAATGTTGCTTTATTAGTTGTCCCTTTAGGCGTTGGTCTTTATATGTTCAGGGATATCGTGACCTTAATACTGCTTGGCGAAAAGTGGATGGAAGCGAGTACATTTATCGGCATTTGGGGCTTATGTACATCTCTTGTCGCAACATATGGCACTTTCAGCCGTGAGGCATACCGTGCTAAAGGAAAGCCGAAAATAGCTCTTGTTGTTCAGCTTTTGCATTTGGCTTTTATAATTCCCATTTGTTTCTTTGGCGTAAAAAGCGGGTTTAATACCCTAATTTATGCAAGGTCTTTTGGAAGTTTACAGATAATAGTTTTACACTTAATTTTTATGAAAACAGTATTAAAATTTGATGTTTTCGGTATGTTTAAGGTTACATATCCTGTTATTATTTCCTCTGCTGTTATGGGGGCTACTGCATTTTTACTTAGGACTTACTTAGACACATATGTTAATTCCATATTCCTAATTCCAGTATGCGGTATTGTTTATTTTGCTGTTGTTATGCTGTTTTCTGATTATAGAATAACGATTATTGACTTTATTACCAACTCAAAAGAAAAGCTTTTGAAAAAAGAAAAATAAAAACCGCGAACGCGA
>JAAZGX010000240.1 GCA_012511005.1 Clostridiales bacterium | reverse complement strand
TTCGTTTTCACCAAAGCTTTTAGCAAGGTCTGAAATTGTAAAAACTTCACTCACGGTAAGCCTCCTCCTTTACTTGTATCTCTGCATTAGGCGCACTTTGTGAGCCGAAAATCGTATAACCGTCTTTCCCGTCCATCTTCTTCTCGACGAACCGTAAAATACGCGTTACAGTAAAAGTCAATATGAAATAGATTATGGCAGTAATGAAGAAGGATTCAAAATACTTTAGATATGTACCCGCCGCAGATTTCGTCATAAAGAACAGCTCTGTGACTGATATTACGTTGAGAACAGAACTGTCCTTTATGTTTATTACGAACTCATTGCCTATTGACGGCATAATATTTCTAACGGCTTGCGGCAGGACAACACTCATCATGGTTTGGCTGTGCGTCATACCTATTGAGTATGCGCCCTCTGTTTGCCCCGGGTCAACCGAAACAATGCCGCCCCTTATAATCTCCGCCATATAGGCGCCCGTGTTAATTGAAATAATTAGTATCGCCGCGCCGATAACATTCAGATGTACGCCGAACACTTGCGGAATTCCATAAAATATTACCATAGCCTGCACAATCATCGGAGTACCTCTGAAAACCTCTATATATGCGACTAACAGCGCCTTAACGGTTTTCAAAAATATCTTCTTTGCAAGCGAGTCATTCTTCGCAAGCGGAATGGTTCTTATAACAGCTACGGCAAGCCCTATTATAAAGCCAAAAACCGTGCCTGTAATCGCCACCTCAAGCGTCGTCCATGTGCCGCGCATAAAAAGCGGAAAATACTCTTTGAATATATGCGCTACCCATCCAAAAAAACTATCGGGCATAAATAACAATCCTTACTTTTCTTCCGAAATAGGTTGATTTTTAATAGCGTCATTCATAAGCTCAATTCTCTGTGCTTCGCTTATTCCTGATAAAACTTCGTTAATTTTTGCAGTCAAGTCACTGCCTTTTCTTGTGCCAACGGAAACATTAACTTCGTCAGGTACAAAAGTAAAGCCTTTTCCCTCTTTGAATTCAATAAACTTGAAGTTAGAGTTTGCCGCAACAGCAGAATCTGCACCGGGCTTTTCAGATACATAACCATCAATAGCGCCGGAGTTAAGAGCTACTATCATAGCCGGAAAATCTGCCAAAGCCGTCTGCTTTTTAACGCCTTCAATCTGCTTTATAACATCATAATGGAATGTGTTAAGCTGACCTGTGATTTTTGCTCCCTTAAAGTCAGTAATAGAAGTAGCGTCCTTATAAGGACCGTCCTTTTTAACAACCATAACAAGCTCGCTTGCATAGTAATAATCAGAAAAATCAATTGTAACTTTTCTATCCGCAAGTGGGCTCATGCCTGCAATTATAAGGTCAATTGTGCCTGAAGTCAGCGCTGTCGTAAGCCCGTCCCAATCGGTTTTAACAATTTTTAGCTCCACGCCAAGCCCCTTAGCTATCTTTTTTGCAATTTGAACATCATAGCCGTCTGCATATCCGCCGCCCTCAATAGCTACCGCCGTATCAGACGACTTTGCCTGTGTCCAGTTAAAAGGAGCGTAATCGCATTCCATGCCGACTTTTACAACGCCGCTTTCAACTATTTTTGCAAGCTCAATTAGCGGTTTTGCAGTCGTTCCCTCCGTACTATGTACAGTACTTGAGCTTGTGCTCGTGTCTCCGCCGTTTCCGCCGCAAGCTGCAAATGATAAAAGCATAACGGAAACTAAGATTAAACTGAAAATCTTTTTCATAAAAAACATCCTTTCTAATAAATAAGCCGTGACGCAGAAAGCAAATC
>JAAZGX010000239.1 GCA_012511005.1 Clostridiales bacterium | reverse complement strand
TGAAAAATAAAATATTTATACATTTTGGCTTTAGCTAAAATGCCGCCCTTTTGTCAGAGCGGCATTTTTATATTTTGTTAATTTGTATTTTTGACGCTATATTAGTAACCGTCAAACCCTTTCGGTTAGCGTATTTTACAGTATACATTGTACCGCTTGGGTTTAGCGGTTTTGCAAAGTAAGTTATACAATATATACTGTTATCAACTAAATAACGATTACGCTTTTTCATACAGTCCGTATCATAATGTTTTGATACATAAAAAACACTGTCCGCTTTTTTTAATATTTGCTTATATATTTTTATATCTTCGTCTTTCCATCCTTTCGTCTGCTCCATACACGGAAGTGCTAAAAAAAGGCGAGTATCCGGAAAACGGCGCTTAATCTTCAAAACAGTAAGCGCCGCCAATGTGTCAAAACCTAAAGCCCCGCCCGTAATAAACACGCTGATGCCTTTATCTATGAGGCTTATAACCTCCGATTTAAGTTTTCTCTTTATGCTGTGGAGTTCACTTGCCGGAATTTTTCTATGACCTGTAAAACAGCAGGTTTTTGTTTTTAATGATACATCAAATGAATTCATAGTATCCTTCTCTCTTGTCTTGGGTGTTTTTAATATGCTTTTTTATAGACTATATCAATAGATTGTTTTATAATAGTTTAGATGTCTGCGGTTGTTACCGGAGGGATAATATGTATTGAGTGTTTTACTTACAGAACATTTGTTCTTTTTTATTTTACATTATACTTTAACCCTTGTCAATAGTTTTACGAAAATTTTATATAATCATATTTTTATCGCTTATTCACAAAGAATTAACAATTTCAGGTATTGACAAACGGGTTTTCATATGGTATTCTTTAGCAAGATTAGCACTCTATACATCAGAGTGCTAACAACGCCAAACAGGGGGTGAGGAAATGGTCAAAGTTACGGAGCGTCAAGGGAAAATACTCTCATTGATTATTGAAATTTATATTTCAACAGGCGAGCCTGTCGGCTCTAAAACGATATGCGAAAAGCTTGATAATGCCGTTTCTTCCGCCACTGTTCGTAATGAAATGGCAATCCTTACAGAGCATGGTTTCCTTGAACAGCCGCATACATCGGCTGGGCGCGTACCCTCTCAAAGCGGTTACAGGTATTATGTAGATAACCTGATGACGCGATATGAGTTAAGCTTAGAGGAGCAGGAGCGTATTCGGCTGTGGCTTAAAGCATTTTCCGGAGAGCCTGACCACCTGCTTGAAAAAGCGGGCGAGGTTTTAGCAGAGCTTACGAACTGTGCAGTCGTTTCGTCAACACCTTGTGCCACGGGGGATTTTATTAAAAAAGTTGAGTTTTTGCCCATTAGCAAGAAAACGGGAATGATTGTGCTTTTAACTTCATCAGGAATACTAAAAAGCCGTGTAATAAGGCTTGATAATGAGCTTACGCTTGATATGGTTGAATCGTTATATAATGTTATAAAAACTCATTTTATAGGCAGACACATTTCAAACACAGGCACAGCATTTTTACAAACCCTTGTAGCGGCACTCGGTGAAAGGGCGTTTTCACTGTCCCCCATTCTCATAACCGTTTGCACGCTTGCCCAAAACGCAACGGAGACGGATATTTACAGGATAGGTCAAAACAATATATTATCTCATAAGGAAATGGTAGATAATGCAAGTGAGTTAATAGAGTTTATTCATAAGGATACGCCAATTAATGCTCTTTTGAATGCTCAAAAAAGAGATTTGAATATATCTATCGGAACGGAAAATATATTCAAGGAGCTTAAAAACTCTACAACCATTTTTTCAAAATACTCCGTAAGAGAACACGACAGCGGCGTAGTAGGTATAATAGGTCCGACAAGGCTTGATTATGCAAGACTTATACCGGGTATCCAATATCTTTCAGGTATTGTGGGAACTCTACTTTCCGAGGCTCTTTCGGATAATTAAGGAGAACTAATATGGCAAAGAAAAAACCGGAAGTTAACGAAACCCCGATAACTCAGCCCGTAGGCGATGTATCGGAGCTTGAAAAGCTAAAAGACGAACTTAATACCGCCGAAAGTAATTTACTTCGGCTTGCGGCAGAGTATGATAACTTCAGAAAACGCACTCAAAAGGAAAAAGAGCAGTCGTATAGTGATGCAAAGGCTATGATTATAAACGAACTTTTGCCTGTGATTGATAACTTTGACAGGGCTATTGATAACGCCGATTGTGATATTGAAAGCTATAAAAAAGGAATAGAAATGACATATAACCAACTGCTTTCAGTCTTTTCATCACTTGGTGTAGAGTCTTTCGGCAAAACAGGCGATGATTTTGACCCCGCATTTCATAATGCGATAATGCATAAAGAGTGTGACGAGCTGCCTGAAAGTACGCTTTCAGAGGTTTTCAAAAAGGGATACAAAATAGGCGATAAAGTCATAAGATGCGCCGATGTGCAAGTAGCTAATTAATAAAAATTTCTATAAAATATAAACTATCAGTCAGGAGGATAAAACTATGGCAAAAATAATAGGTATAGACTTAGGTACAACAAATTCATGCGTAGCAGTAATTGAAGGCGGCGAGCCCGTCGTCATAACTAATGCGGAGGGCGGCAGGACAACACCGTCTGTCGTAGCTTTCAGCAAAACAGGCGAAAGAATGGTGGGTCAAGTCGCCAAAAGGCAGGCAGTAGCAAATACTGAGCGTACAGTTGCCTCTATAAAAAGGCAAATGGGTACGGAATTTAAGGTGAATATTGACTCTAAAAAGTATACTCCTCAAGAGATTTCAGCAATGATTTTAACAAAGCTTAAAACTGATGCAGAAAGCTATCTTGGTGAGAAAATTACAGATGTAGTTATAACTGTTCCCGCTTATTTTACGGACTCTCAGCGTCAAGCTACGAAAGATGCAGGTAAAATCGCAGGGCTTGAAGTAAAAAGAATAATAAACGAGCCTACAGCGGCGGCGCTTGCATATGGTATAGATAAGGAGCAGGACCAAAAGGTTATGGTTTATGACCTTGGCGGCGGCACATTCGATGTTTCTATCATTGAAATGGGCGAGGGCGTGCAGGAGGTTCTTGCAACCGCAGGCAATAACAAGCTTGGCGGCGACGACTTTGACCAAAGAGTAATTGACTGGCTGGCAAAGGAGTTCAAAAAAGAGAACGGCATTGACCTTCGTGGAGATAAAATGGCTATGCAGCGCCTTAAAGAGGCGGCAGAAAAGTCTAAAATTGAGCTTTCAGGCGTAACAACATCTACAGTCAACCTGCCCTTCATAACAATGACAGAGGCGGGACCCGTTCACCTTGACACAACGCTTACGAGAGCTAAGTTTAACGAGCTTACAGCAGACCTTGTAGAGGCTACAATGGGTCCTGTGCGTCAAGCAATGTCTGACTCCGGAATTAAAACATCGGATATAGATAAAATCCTTATGGTTGGCGGTTCTTCAAGAATTCCCGCTGTTGTTGACGCTGTAAAATCCTATATGGGCAAAGAGCCTTTTAAGGGCATAAACCCAGATGAGTGCGTAGCTATCGGCGCGGCAATTCAAGCAGGCGTTTTAGGCGGAGATGTAAAAGGACTTCTTCTTCTTGATGTTACTCCCCTCTCACTCGGTATTGAAACACTCGGCAGCGTATGCACAAAGATTATAGAGCGCAACACGACAATACCGACTAAGAAAAGCCAAACATTCTCAACCGCTGCGGACAATCAGACTTCTGTTGAAATCCATGTTCTTCAAGGCGAAAGAGAATTTGCAAAAGATAATAAAACGCTTGGTATGTTCCACCTTGACGGCATACTGCCGGCAAGGAGAGGCACGCCGCAAATTGAGGTCACATTTGATATTGACGCTAACGGAATTGTTCATGTTTCAGCTAAAGATTTAGGCAC
>JAAZGX010000238.1 GCA_012511005.1 Clostridiales bacterium | reverse complement strand
TTATAATAAAGGTTTAGAAAACGCATTGATTTTTCCTTGCCGCCGCCCATCATACTTTCTATATATTCATCTAATATTTTTAATATTTTATCCCGTAATTCGTCTTTACCGCATAAAAGCATTTGCTCTATACTCATATCTTTTAATATTACTTCTAATACATGGTGGACTATTATTCCGCTTGCCATACCGTCTATTCCCGTGGGGCGAATTTCCTCTATTGAAAGCCCGTATTTGCAGAAAAACGCGAATGGGCACTCAAAATAACTCTTTAATTTTGATGCTGAAAGCGAAATATCCTTACCGAAAAGTTCTTTTGCCACAGCCTCTTTGTCAATACTAATTTCGCTTTTTTTCGACGCTTTCTCAAGGGCTATTAGATTGTCACTATATTCTTCAAACTTTGATAAACTTTTATAAAGGGATGATGTGAACACGCTGTCGTCAAAAATATGTTCCGCATATACGGACAAAGCGGCTTTCGCACCTTCTATTTTTTCAAGCGGTAAAGTGTGCCGAGTTGAAATAAAATTGCATTTCGGGAAATTCTGCTCTATATGAGATACAATCTCTGAAGGTCTTATAGCATCACCCGTTATAGATTGCGCCGAATATGTAACATATAATTTCTCGCCTGCACTCGTCAGGGCGCAATATGTAATAAATCTTTCCTGCGCCGCTCTATATTCATAAGACGATAGAATTTCAATGCCTGCTTTTTGCATTTCTTTCATATCAGTCTCGGAAAAAAGACCGTCGGACATAGGCTCTATCGGGAAAACACCGTCATTAGCACCGACAATAAAGACTGCCTTTGCATCCTCCGTCCTTATTCTGTCGGCAGCGCCTATCGTTATTTCGTCTATTCCTTGCGGAATAACTCCCAGTGTGGTATTCGTGGTAAGCAGCAGAAAAATCTCGCAGTACCTTTTTAATGAAACCTCTTTATCATCTAAAAGCAGCGCCGCTTGCTCAAGTATTGATATTAATGTGTCATAATCCTCGCCGCTTCGCGATACGGCGTTAGGCTCGCCGCTTTCTTCCGCTTTCTGCGCTGTACTTAAAAGTCTTTCCGACATTTTTGTTTCAATTAAAAAGCTATAAACAGCCTTTGATATTGCCGTACCGCCGGCGTTTTGCGTTCGCTCTTTCAACTTTTGCAGGGGACTTATTATTCTGTTTCTTATTTCATTCAGCTTTTTTAATTTTTCTAAAGTTTTATTGTCTATGCTGTGTAAAAGACCCAAAGGATGATTTTTCCACTCACTTTTCCACTTTGCGCCGTCAATTTCCCACAGAAGCGCATAATTATCAACAAGACAAATATCATAAAGCGGGATTTCTGTAAGTCCTGTTTTTAAATACCTCATAATACTGTCCGTTGAAAAGCCTTTCACAATGCTTTCTATTGCATAATAGACGGCGGTAATTATCGGCTCATTAAACACCTTGCGCCTCGAGTCGTCAAATACAGGCAATGAATAACGGCGTAAAGCGTTCATTAAAAATGGCTTGTATGTTCCTTCTGTACGCTCAATTATATAAATGTCACGGCAGCGCATATTCTCCTCTCTTATTAGGCGCTTTATCTCTCTTGCTATAAATTCGCTTTCATCCGCCTTGTCTTCTGCGCAAACGAGCATAATATCTTTCGTTTCCTTTGAAAAGCTTTCAAACTTGGGCGAATAAAGTGAATATTCGAGCGCGCCTAACGCCTCATTTACTGTGCGTGTTTGCTTTGGCGGAAAATTATTGAATTTTGGGGCATATGAAAGATATGCCGGTTTTGATATTATAACATTATTCTCCAGTGCCGCCGCACGAAGCTGTTTTGCGAATTCTGTCGTATGGGTGAAAACGCCAAATCCAGAGAATTCGTCCGTAAAATCCTCTGAACAAATGGAAATATAAACGGCTTTGACTCTTTTAATAAGCTGTGTAAAAATTTGCATTTCCTGTGCGGTAAATCCTCTGAAAGAATCAAATATTATAATTCTATTTTGAAATAAATTGTGTGTTGAAATTAGACTTATAAGCTCGTCAAGCTCTGTACTGCTGTCGTCGAACTTTTTTTCAATTTCGGTTCTGTAAACTTCTGTTATTAAAGATATTTCCCGCATTTTTTGCTTCAGGTTATATTCCTTAATATTTGCACTTGCGGCAGACAACTGCTCCGGTGTAATACAGTTTTGATGAAGCTGTGCATCAATATTAATTAACTGTGACAAAAGCTCCGGCGAATGCGTTTTATCTCCAAAAATTTCCAAGGTATCACACAACTGTAAAAGGCAAATACTCATAATGCTGATTTTTTGTGCTTCTGTTACGGGTGTTTTTTTGTTTTTTGTAAAACGCTCAATAGTTTTATTCGCAAGCCTTGAAAAACTTAATATTTCAACACGGCTCATTTTGTCGGCGCCAAGAATACTAAGCATTTCTCTTTCCGTTTCAAAAGAATGCTGCTCCGGCACAATAAGCATTGGGGTTTCTGATGTATTGTTTACGAAATCCCGAATTAAATTGCGCAGATAAGTAGTTTTTCCGCTTGCGGCTCGTCCAAATACGAAATTTAGCAAGAAATCACCTCAATTTGTAAAAAAATACCTTGAAAAAACCGTATATCAAAAAAGAAAGCACAAATAATAACTAAAGCAAATCACAAAAGGAGTTGAAATATAATGTGGGATAAATTTGCGCTTATAGTAACCATTATCGGCTCCCTTAATTGGGGTGCTATCGGAATTTTCCAGTTTGATATTGTGGCATGGCTATTCGGCGGACAGGCAGCTATCGTCAGCAGAATAATTTATGCGGTCGTCGCATTGGCAGGAATTTGGTGCATATCCTTACTTTTCAGAGAGAATGCTCTTGTAAGGCAAAGCGAATCTGTGGAGTAAGACGACAATGACTGTCTCCTT
>JAAZGX010000237.1 GCA_012511005.1 Clostridiales bacterium | reverse complement strand
GAAGCGTTATAATAACTTTTCTTGTTGAATTAGTCTTTTTGCTCACAAGCTCACCCTTTAATTATATTTATCTATCATCGGACCTGAAACATATTCGCAAAACGCGTAGCATCTGTATTTTGATATTGATATGCCATTTTCCTTTTGGCAGGTGTAGATGATAAGAAATTCGTTTTCTTTGTCATCTTCCCTTTCAATATAGGAAATATAAGCCGATGTATCGTCACGATGGGCGATTTTCTTTTCAACTATGCGGTACACATAGCTGCCATAGTTCGTTTCAATATTTACGAGCGCGCCTATATTTCCGCTGCTTTGCAAATCTCTAAAGAAAGTATTGTTATGGGCAGAAACCATAACGGTTTTGGCGTATCCCGGAACACCGCCATAAAGCGAAACACAAGCCCCTTTATTGAGCAGAGTGACGCTATCGCCGAATATAAGCGGAGCATTAATTTTTGTACCTTCAACTAAAATGGTACCAAAATGGTCCCCCCATGTGGGGTATTCAATTTCAGACGCCTTAATGTCTCCTCCGGTACGCCCCGTATTGCCTGAAAAGATGCTGCTGATATCATCGGCATTTGTTCCTAAAGAAGATGTATTGCCGGTAAAAGCAAGGCTGTACATACTTAAAAACGGACGAGCTACGGGTAAAAAGGCAACATAAATAAGAAGGTACCCGCATAATAAAAAGATTCCCGGAAGAATTAGGAAACTCTTTCGGCAATCTTTTATGTTTTTATTATTTTTAATTGCGTTACGCGACATTATCTTCTTTACGGAATTTTTTTACGCTAACGGCGCCGGCGGCTGTGAGAACGGCAATTGCAGAAAAAGATGCTATTGCAATATTGTTAGCGCCCGTTTGTACGATGATTGCAGGTTTAAGCTCTGCAACAGTTTTTCCGTCAGCATCTTTAATGATAAGAAGACCTTTAGCTCTGTCTGCTGTAACTGTATATCCAATTACTGCAAGTGCTTTTTCAGCATAGCCGAGTAAAACATCTTGAGCAGCTCTGTTGTTTTTAAGGTCATTCATAGTGACGAGCTTCTCTTTAAGGACATAAGCATATGCCTCATCAAGAATTGAAATAATCTCATCATACTGAGCCTCAGTAATATCAATGGTATTACATACATTTTCAGCCGCGTTGATGTAAGCTTTCGGTACAGTTATAGTACCCTTATCGGTCTTGTACTTTGTTTGGACATAGTTTATAAGTTTTTGCTCATAGGAGTTTATGCCTGCCGCAAAGGTTGGAACGGCAAGGGCAAAGAGGAGTACGAAAACGAGTAAAATACTAATAGACTTTTTCATTAAAATCTCTCCTTAATAATAACGACTTTTTTATTTGGTTATAATACTGTAAGATGATATTACCATACCGGTATTTCTTTGTCAATATCAAAATTAAGATTTTTTGTAAGAACCGTAAATGTCAGAAAATTAGTGTATATTCTTTGATAAAAGTATTTTATCATTATCCGTAAATGACGCAATTAAGCCGTTATTATTAACGGTTGAATATGTTGGTATCTTTTTATACATCGTCAAATTCCATTTGACATTAGGATAAACTTTTCCGATATGGTTTGTTACAATAGCTATTGAGGGGTTCGCTTCTCTTAAAAACCGTATAGAGCTTGAGCCGTAATATCCGTGATGTCCAATTTTAAGAAGGTCTATAGCGCCCACTTCGGCTCCTATTATTTTTTCAATGCCTGATGTTCTTGTTATATCGGCGGCAAGAAATGCCGACCTTTGCCCCTTTACAAGCTTTATTCCAAT
>JAAZGX010000236.1 GCA_012511005.1 Clostridiales bacterium | reverse complement strand
TCAGTAATTTTACTGCTGCGCGAAAGCGGCGGATTTGCAACTCAAACGGAAATAAAACTTGCCCAAGTTGCCGCAAGCTTTCTTGGAAAACAAATGGAAGAATAAAAACAAAACTTGTGCCGCTTCAGCTGAAGCGGCATATTTACTTTTTTAAAGCTTTATGGTAAAATAACTCATAGCGGCAAAGTGCGTTGATTTACCGATAGGTAAGGCTTACGCCTTTGGTTTTGTCGTTTACTTTTTTTATTAAATTATGGAGTTTTGCATATGAAATCAAAAGAAATAATTAACCGGATAATCGAGCATAATAATCCTCCAAGAATAGGCTTTAATTTTATTAACCCTGATTACAATGACATAGGCTTCACAAGTGGTCGTACATATGTTGAAGAAAAGCCAAATCCGTATGAAAAATGGGGCAAATACCAAGAGCTTTTAGATATTACGGGTTTTTCGGGTGAGGTTAAAACTGACCGTTACGGAAACATATACGGCAGGTTCGATGGAAAAACAAAAGGCGAGTGTATTTCCGGCGCCATAAAAGATTGGTCTGATTTTGAAAAGTACCAAATGCCAAAAATAGATAAGACGCATGGAGATAGGCTAAAAAGAATGGATTTTGCCGAGTGTGAAAGCTTTGTTATGGTTTCGGGATGCTCCGTTTTCTCCGAGTTGCGGGATGCAAGGCTTATGTCCAATGCGCTTATTGATACTGTTCTTGAAAAAGAGATGGTTATAGCATTTTGTGATATGATAGCAGCACACGAAATTGAGGTAGCAAAACAACTTCACGGCTGCGGTATTGATGGCGTTATGATGTGTGATGACTGGGGTACGCAGGACAGAACTTTTATTTCTCCGGAGTCTTTTATAAGGCTGTTTAAGCCCGCTTATAAAAAAATATGCGATGCTTACCATGAAGCAGGCATAAAGTGTTTTTTACATTCGTGCGGCTATAATTATGATTTTATAGATGAGTTTATTGATGCCGGAATTGATGTTTTTCAATTCGACCAGCCCGATGCTTATCCGAGCGAAGTGCTTGCAAAAGAGTTTGGCAGGAAAACTGTATTTCACTCCCCTGTTGATATTCAAAAAATCCTACCCACAGGCGATAGAGAAATAATCGAAAAACGGGCATATGAAATGTTAGAACTTTTCAAAGATTGCGGAGGTTCGTGGATTGCAAAAGATTATCCGTCATACTGGGATATCGGTGTTGAATTTGAATGGGCGAAATGGGCAGAGGACATAATAGTTAATAATGCAGAGATATAAAAAAACCGCGGATTTCTCCGCGGCATTTTTTCGATTTATTTAGCAACTTTTGTAGATGGCCAGTCTAAACGGAATGTGTTGCCTGTTCTAACATATGTCATTCCGTCATTTTCCCGATTGTCAAGACCTTTTTGCATAGCGTTAGCCATCGCCTTATCTTCAAGCTTAATTATAATCTGAAGGCTTAATTCTGAAACGGTTGTAAATTCAAGAAGCTTAAAGCCGGTGAGCCACCAGTGTTTTTCCGGTCCCCTTGTGAAATAAAGGTCCTT
>JAAZGX010000235.1 GCA_012511005.1 Clostridiales bacterium | reverse complement strand
TTTTCTCTTGCTCTTCGTATAACTGTTTCTTCTACCATATTTCGTGCAATAACTTTTTTCGGGCTGTATAAAAGACTTAAAGCCACCGTTTGAATAAATGCAATAATATTAGATATAATCCAGTAAAACCCTACGCCGGCAGGGAACATGAAAGCGAATGCAACGGACATCAGCGGTGATGAAAATGTCATACAACCCATTGATGGATTGTTAGCCATTTCCGGATTTTGCTGTTTTTGTTTAACATACATAAAACCCGCTGACATTAGTGAAGTTACGCCCGCAAGAATAGGGAAGAGCCAAAGTTTGCTAAAGCTTTTTGCATCGGGAACTTCAAAAAGCGGTATCCCGAAAAGCTGAAACCCGTCAATAAAACGATTTATCGCGGTTAAATTTGCTTCTGAAAGCATTTTAAATGCCGCCGCGGCTGATTCCGATGAACTTTTAATAAACTCTCCAAAATGCTCAAGCAGCGTTATCTCTATTGTATGGTCTTGAAGCTTTATGCCAATAACCTCGGCATACTCTCTAAAAGCGGCAATAAGCGCCGTCATCGTGCCGTTTGTAATTCTCAAAACATTTGAAAGCGGTGTATAAATAACACCGAAAAGCCCTATCATAACGGGAAACTGCACGAGCAAAGGCATACAGCCGCCCTGCGTTACGCTAAAGCCTTCACGGTTATAAAGCGCTTGAGTTTCCTCGCCTATTCTCCGCTGGTCGCCCTTATATCTTTCCCTGATTTTCTTGATTTTAGGCTGAAGTCTTACTTGACGGGAAGTATTTTTCTGCTGTTTTATCGAAACGGGCAGCATAGCAAGCTTTACAGCCACAGTAAGAATTACTATTGAAATGAGATAGTCGCCCGTAAACATATACAGAAGACCCATTATATAACCGAACGGTACGGCAAGTACCTCTCTTAACCAAACCATTAAAAGCTCCTTTATTTGACATCTTTTTTCGGCGGTACAGGGTCAACTCCGCCGGGGAAAAAAATATTACACCTCATAAGCCGCCTTAAAGCAAGTAAACTACCCTTAAATAATCCATGTACGCTCAATGCCTCAAGAGCATACGCGGAGCAAGTAGGATAATACCTGCATCTTGGCGGAAACAGAGGTGAAATACGCCTAATGTAGAAATTTATAAATTTCATTAAAAACTTTTTCATTCTTCAACAGGCAGGATAAGCCCTTTATCTTTTAAAAGCGTTGTTAAGGCTGCTGATATATCTGTGCTTTTTAGATATTTTGTCTTATTCCTTGCTACTAAAACAAAATCGTATCCCGTTTTGATATCCGGCATAACTCTGCGTAAACCCTCTTTTAATATGCGCCTTGCTCTGTTTCGTGTTACGGCATTTCCAATCTTTTTGCTCGTTGTAAAGCCAACACGATTTTTACCGGTATGATTTCTCATAAAATACACAACAAGCGCGGGTGATACAGCAGACTTCCCACGGGCATATATACGCCTAAAGTCACAGTTGCGCTTTAATGTAACGAAATCACTCAATATAAAAATCCTCTACTTATTTTGGATAGCTAATTGAAATTCAACAGAATAAAATTAATAGCTGAGCCTTTTCCTGCCCTTAGCCCTGCGGCGAGCAAGAATTTTTCTGCCGTTTCTGTCAAACATTCTTTTGCGAAAACCGTGAACTGTTTGTCTTTTTCTTTTTTTAGGTTGATAAGTTCTTTTCATTTTATATTTATCTCCAGTCGTGAGTAATAAACTGTCCCCTTACGCCGTCAACACGACATCACTACAGTTACTCGGCTATTATATATCACAGCCGATTAACTTGTCAAGTAAATTATTTGTTAAGCTTCTATGCTTTTTACAGTCATAGCTGCCGGTGATATTAAATAGAAGCAACGAATAGATATCGCTTATTTTAATATAAGCTTATCAGCAAAAGCTCGATATAAACCGCCGGATTTTTGATTTTTCTGTTTTAGTTTATTTATTTCTGTTTTGCGGAAGACTTTTTTACATACCAAGCAATTATTTTATCCGCTAATCCCTGCTTTTTATCGTCACCCTCGCCGCCGTCCGCTCCTGAGCTTAAAGCGGCGCTGTCTGAAAGGTCAATTTCCTTTGCCGAAAGCTTGTATGAGTTTGAAAACATATCAAGCACAGATTTTCGCACCATACCCTTTAGCGGTATATGCGCTATCATACCGTATGTCGCCGCCTCACCTTGCTGTGCAAGCTCCGGATGTTTTTTCACATGGGCAACAGAATTTTTAAGGTCATTTATATACTCGTCTACAACATTTTCGTGCGGCGCCGTTACCATCGCGTGTAAAGCATCGGGGCGCTGAAGTCTGTCAACATGCCAGCCCTTCGACTGCATTACATCTCCTACTGCGAAAATATTTACATCGGGGTCAACAGAGCGATAGGAAATTAGCGATGCGGGCGGGTTACCTATTAATTCAAGCTCCGAAATTGACTTTATTCCCTCTTTCATACGGTTTACAGCATTCATAGTCCGCACGGCAAGATTTGTGTACCCTTCCATACCATTAGCCTGTATAGCCGCCCACGCTGCGGCATATGCACCGCCCGGTCTTGTGCCTAAAAGTGCGGGAGAGGCGAAAACGCCGCCCGGCCAGTCATGCTCAACATAGACTTGGTGCTTGAAATGCTCGATGCTCCTGTAAATGATGCAGGACGCTCCTTTTGCCGCAAATCCATATTTATGAATGTCGGCAGAAATTGATGTTACACCGGGTACTCTAAAGTCCCACAGCGGTAATTTCGTTCCGCCCGCCTCAATAAACGGAAGTATGTACCCGCCGACGCACGCGTCAACATGAAGCGGAATTTTATGCCGCAACGCAATATCTGACAGCTCCTCAACAGGGTCAATCATACCGTGCGGATATTCAGGCGCACCTGCTAAAATCATCACGGTGTTTTTGTTTATCAGTTTTTCTACCGCGTTTACATCTACTCTGTAATCATCAGAAAGCTTTGCCCGTCTTATCTTTACGCCAAAATACTCTGCGCCTTTTCCCCATGCGACATGAGCCGTCTCCGGTACTATCATTTCGGGTTTTTTTATTCCCTTTTCGCGCGCCCAATCTCTGTATGTTTTAACTGCAAGCATACAGCTTTCCGTTCCGCCTGCCGTCATAACGCCGCAAGCTTCCTCATCTACATGAAAAAGCGCCGCCGTAAACCCGATAACCTCTTTTTCAAAGCGTTTTAAGCTGCGAAATGCCGTAGGATTTAGTCCGTTGGCAGAAAAAAACTTTGTATATGCTTTTTCTAAAAACTGTGTGTACTCATCGTCAAGATAATATACAAGGCTCCATGTTCTTGCGTTTTTATAGTCTGGATCGTCTGCCGCAAATGTTTCAAGTTCTTCAAGTATTTCGTCATAAGGACGACCTTTTTCAGGAATTTTTGAGTTCATCGTTTCCACTCCTTTTTATCTTAGAATAGCTTATACAGGTAATTTACAGCTATGCCGAGGTAGTTTCCTATTGCATAGCCCACAAC
>JAAZGX010000022.1 GCA_012511005.1 Clostridiales bacterium | reverse complement strand
GGCGCAAAGTTTTCAGGCTTAACTGTGCCGTCACTCCACTCCTGATTAATAATGGTAGGCATACCGAAATGTATCATTCCATAGTATTCAGTTTCTTGCCAAAACAGCTGCCTTTCATGGGGCTTTACTTCTGCCGCTAATTCATAAGATTTTTTCATTTATACGCCTCATTTCTTACTGTTGTTTGCCTTTATCTCTACTTGTTACTATTATATCTATTCCCGTGTCAAGTATATTTTTTATCGCCTTGTCGCCAATGCTGACAGGAGCTTTTATTTCTGTTTCATTTATTATTTTCATAGCATCAAGCATCATATTCTTAGGGAAAGGCAGAGCAGATTTAACAGAAACGACAGGGCGGATACCGCCTATCAACTTTACAGTAGATGTAAGGCTCCTTGTAGGGTTTGTAACTTCACTTTCGGCATAGGTTATGCCTCTTTTACAGCTGTTTCCCGCGACTGAAACAACGGTATTTTCATCATCTAACACAACCTCAAGCTGGCAACCGATAGGGCATGCGACACAAGTCATCTTTTTAACCATTTTCGGCACCTCCTTTATGCGCGTATGCTAAGAGTTAATTTACTGTCTTTTTTAATTTGCTTTCCTATATCAGCAGAAAGCGTAACATTTTCCATTTCACCCGGTGTTACTTTTACTTTTCTTTTCTTGTAAACCTCTTTATCATCAACGCTCATAACTATACTTGCGTTATCAAATACATTGCTTGCTCTAAAATAGAGTTTAATATCTTTACCGCTATTTATATTTACTCTTTGCGGCACGATATAACGAACACCTTCGCCGCATAACGGCTCTATATATTCGGGATTTACGGCTTGTCTGCCAAGTATAAAGTCAGCGGCGCCGTCTGCCGCTATATTGCTTTCCTCTGTTACATAGTCCACAAGGTCGTGTACCTGCAAAACATTACCGCAGGCGAAAATACCCTCTCTGCTCGTTTGTCTTATTTCATTTACAACGGGACCCCCCGTTACTTTATCAAGCTCAATGCCCGCCTGCTTTGAAAGCTCGTTTTCCGGTATTAATCCGACGGAAAGTAAAAGTGTGTCGCACTCTATATATTCCTCTGTTCCCGCTATAGGCGTAAAATTTTCATCAACATACTGCACCGTAACGCCCGAAAGCCGCTCTTTGCCGTGTACCTCTACGACTGTACAATTAAATCTTAACGGTATATCAAAATCATCAAGGCACTGCACTATATTTCGCGTAAGCCCGCCTGAATATGGCATAAGTTCACATACCATTTTTACTTTTGCGCCCTCAAGCGTCATTCTCCTTGCCATAATAAGACCTATGTCTCCGGAGCCTAAAATTACAACGGTTTTACCTACCATATACCCCTCAAGGTTAATGTATTCCTGAGCTTGCCCCGCCGTCATAACTCCTGTCGGGCGCGTTCCGGCTATGCTGAGCGCGCCGCGCGGACGCTCTCTGCACCCCATAGCAAGCACAATGGCTTTTGCCTTTATTTCTAAAATACCATCCTCTTTATTCGCCGCGGTGACCGTATTATCCCAAGAAATACCAAGAACCATCGTATCTAATTTAACTTCTATATCGCTATTTTCGATAAGCGCCGCAAATCTTGCCGCATATTCCGGTCCCGTTAATTCCTCCTTGAAATAGTGAAGTCCAAATCCGGCATGTATACACTGCTCCAATATTCCGCCGAGCGTTCCCGCTCTTTCAAGAATTGTAACGCTTTTTACACCGCGCTCTTTTGCTTTGAGAGCAGCCGCCATTCCCGCGGGACCGCCGCCTATTACCACAAGGTCAATTTTTTCCATATTGCTTTTTTCCCTTTTTCGTTTTTTCATAAATTATTTTTGAGCCGCCGCCAAACTTTGTGATTTCATTAACGGGAACTGACAGCTCTCTTGCTAAAATCTCTACTACCTTACTGCCACAAAAACCACCCTGACAGCGCCCCATACCCGCTCTTGTGCGCCTTTTTACACCGTCCACATCAACAGCGCCCGCAGGTGACTTTATAGCGTCAATAATTTCACCCTCCGTAACCGTTTCACACCGGCAAATAATTCTTCCATATGCTTTGTTTTTCGCGCACAGAGCCTTTCTTTGCTTTGTATTTAAGTGAGCGAAACGAACCTTTTCGGGTCTTATCGGATTATAATTTTGATTTAACTTTATATCCTTAATTTCGTCTTTCAATATACTTTCAATATATTCCGCAATAGCAGGCGCCGCGGAAAGCCCCGGCGACTCTATTCCTGCGGCGTTTATAAATCGTGAATTAGCCTCACTTTTGCCAAGAATAAAGTCACCTGTGTCAGAGTGCGCCCTATTTCCTGAAAATGATGTTATAATATTTCTTTCCGAAATAGTCGGAACGCTCTTTTTTACACTTTTTAATATGAAATTTAGTCCTTCAAAAGTTGTTGCCGTGTCACAGGGGTCGTCTATATCTACAGCACTCGGTCCTACAATCAAGTTGCCATCAACAGTAGGTGAAAGCAGAGCGCCTTTACCCATTTTCGTAGGGCATTGAAAAATTGTGTGCGCTACTATTTCACCCGCTGTTTTATCAAGCAAATAATAGTCACCGTGCCTTGCCGTAAGTTTTATTGAGTTATCCCCTATCATACCCGCAACCTTATCGGCATAACCGCCGGCGGCGTTTACTATATATTTTGCTTTTATATCGCCTATTGAGGTTAAAAGGGTAAATATATCACCCTCGTCTTTAATGCTAAAAACTTCACAGTTTCGTATAAATTCCACTCCGTTTGAAACGGCGTTTTCTGTTGCGGCAATTGCAAGCTCATATGGGCAAACAATGCCGGCGGTAGGCGCTCTTAAAGCGCCTACGGCATTCTCATTTATATTTTTCTCAAGTGTAAGAAGCTCCTGTGCCGAAAGAATCTTCAAGTCCTTTACACCGTTTTTTTCGCCCTTTTCTTTTAGCTTTTCAAGCGCCCCAATGTCGTCTGTAGTAAACGCTAATACGAGCGAGCCGTTATTTCTGTACGGCACATCAAGCTCTTTACATACACTTTCCATAAGCGCCGCGCCGCGTACATTCATTACGGCTTTATTAGAACCTATCTCCGCGTCAAACCCCGCGTGTACTATTCCGCTGTTTGCCTTTGTCGCCCCAAGAGCTATATCGTTACCCTTCTCTAAAAGAGCAACTTCTATATCATACTTTGAAAGTTCCCTTGCAGCGAGCGCACCTATTACGCCTGCGCCTATAACGGCGACATCGAATTGCATATACTTCTTCCTTATCTACTAATTATTCTACTGATTTTAACGATTCAACCATATCTATTTTCTTTAGGTATCTGTGCATTGCTATGTTGACAATAAGAGAGAACAATAACATAAGCAGCACCGACAAGCCATAGCTTATCAAGCTGACGCTTTGCGAAAGCGTTACAGCCTCAATAACAATCGTTGTTACTATTATCTTGTGCAGAACCTTTCCAATTAAAAAGCCAATAGGTATGGATATTATTGTAAATATGATATTTTCTCTGTAAACATAAGCGGAAACATCTTTGTCGTAAAGCCCTAACACCTTTAAGGTAGCAAGCTCCCGCATACGCTCTTTTATATTTGTGCTGTTTAACAAATAAAGCACAATGAATGACAAAATAGCGCTCACTATTATTACTACAATAATAATAATATAAAGACTGTTAATTATATGTGAAAAGCTATTGAACATACCCTTTGTAAATATAGAGCCGCTAACATCTTCAAAAGAGTTTATTTTATTTTCAAGCTGTATATACTCAATATCTGTTAAAAGCTCACCCTCAAGCAAGCCTGCCATGCTGTTAAAGCCGGGGGCTTCTCCGAAGACATTTTCATAATACGAAGGCGTCATAAATACATAGTGAAAAGCATAGTTCTCAACAATACCGCCAACTCTTATTTTATATGTGGTGATACTTGCGCCTTCAGTACGGAATATAGTTATATAGTCACCTTGTTTTACGCGTGCAACTTTCGCAAAACCGTCAGTAATAATCGCACCGTCATTATCGGGAGATAAAATCTCCCCCGTTTTTTTATCGGCAAGGCGCATAAAGTCAGAAAACCTGTCAGTATTTTCGGGAACATACACATTGACCTCATAATCACCATCCCAATAATCAGAGGTTCCTCTATATACTTCGGCACGCGACAGCATAACATCCTTTACGCCCGCGATAGCCTTTATATTGCGCGTTACTTCACTGTCTAAAGAGCTTTTCTCTTCATCTTTAAGTGCTAATTGAAAATCGAAATTCACAATTCCATTATCCCCGAATTGTTTGTTAATAACGGCTTTTGCAGAGTCCATAAATCCAAGCCCCGCAACAAGAAGCGCTGTACAACCCGCAATACCAAGTATAGATAAAATAAACCGTTTTTTGCTTCTAAAAAGGTTGCGCGCCGTTGATTTTGAAGTAAAACTCAGGCGGTTCCAGATAAATCCTATTCTCTCTATTAGTATATGTTTGCCAATCCTTGGCGGTTTCGGGCGCATT
>JAAZGX010000234.1 GCA_012511005.1 Clostridiales bacterium | reverse complement strand
GGTTTTACTGTTCTTCCCGAAAGGGCGGAAACTAAAGCTGTTGCCATTGTAACACCTGCGGACGGACCGTCTTTCGGAACTGCCCCTTCAGGCGCGTGGATATGTATATCCTTTGTTTTATAAAAGTCGCTGTTAATACCGAGTAAAACGGCATTTGCCCTTATATAGCTTACGGCGGCTTTTGCGGACTCTTTCATTACATCGCCTAAAGAGCCGGTAAGCTCGATTTTCCCCGTACCTTCTAAAACAGCAACCTCAATCTGCATCATTTCGCCGCCTACTTTTGTCCAAGCCAGCCCATTTGCCGCACCGTGCATGGGCAAAGTGTCATATACATCCTTTTTATACTTGACAGCACCTAAAAATGAAGTCAGATTTTCAGCGGTTACCATTATTTTACCGCTGTGACCCTCGGCAATCTTTGCAGCCGCTTTACGGCATACGGCAGCTAAGGTACGCTCAAGCGTTCTAACGCCTGCTTCTCTCGTATAGCCGTCAATTATCGCTTTTATTGCATCATCTTTTATATTTAACATACTCTTTTTCATGCCGTGAAGCTTTAATTGCTTGGGAAAAAGGTGCTTTTTAGCTATATTGAACTTTTCTTGTGAGGTATAACTGTAAAGCTCTATTATTTCCATTCTGTCAACGAGTGCAGACGGAACATCGCTTAAATCGTTTGCGGTAGTCACGAACAGAACTTGACTCAAATCAAACGGGATTTCTATATAATGGTCGCAGAAAGCGTAGTTTTGCTCCCCGTCAAGCACTTCTAAAAGTGCCGACGCAGGGTCGCCTTTATAATTTCTGCCAAGCTTGTCTATCTCATCAAGAAGCATAAGAGGATTTGATGATTTCGCCTTTTCAAGCGCTGTGATAACCCTACCAGGCATAGAGCCGATATATGTTTTGCGGTGCCCTCTTATTTCCGCCTCGTCACAAACTCCGCCTAAAGAAACGCGTACATATCTTCTGCCCATAGCCTCCGAAAGAGAGCGGGCAATTGATGTTTTGCCAACACCGGGAGGACCTAAAAGACATATTATTTGTGATTTCATATCAGGCACAAGTCGCCTTACGCTCATCATCTCAATAATTCGCTCTTTTACTTCAACGAGTCCAAAATGGTCTTTATCAAGTATTTTCTTTGCTCGTTCAATATTTAGCCTGTCTTTCGTTTTTTTACCCCATGGCAAAGCCGTGCATCTGTCAAGATATGTGCGTATAACAGATGCGTCAGGAGAGCCTTTTGACGCCTTCATAAGCCTGTCACATTCTGCATAAAGCGTTTCTTTTGAGCTTTCCGGCATATTTAGTGAAGCTATTTTCTTCCTGAATTCCTGTGCCTCATATGCGGGAGAGTCGTCCTCATTTAACTCACTCGATATTATTTTGAGCTGTTCACGAAGATAATACTCGCGTTGGTTTTTATCGACACTCTCCTGCACGCGCGCGTGAATATCAGTTTCAAGCTCTAAAAGCTCCGTTTCGCGCGCAAGCATAGAGCAAAGCATTTCCCCTCTTTTAAGAGGATTTAACTCATTTAAGAGCGTCTGCTTTTCTTCAAGAGGCAGCGGAACATTACCTGCTATGTAATCTGTAAGATTTGATACTCTCTTTTCCGACATAACGGCAATCGTCATATCGGGCGGTAAGCGAAAAGCCATATCCGCATAATTTTCAAATACTTCTTTTACGCCTCTAATAAGCGCTTCTTCATAATCCTTTTCGGCAGGTTTTATAGCCTTTTCAAGCTTTTCCTCTGTTACTCCGCTTAAATAGCGGTTATTTTCAATAATATCCTTTAATGTTGCCCTGTACTTGCCCTCAACGGCAACACGGACATTGTCAGAGTTCGGTAATCTCATTAAATGGCGTATCTCTGACACGACGCCTACGGAATAAAGGTTTTCCATATTCGTTTCTTCGTCAGATAAATCCTTTTGTGCAACAAGAAAAATCTCACGATTTGAGTTTAGCGCCGCCTTTAGCGCCGCAATTGATTTCTTTCTGCCCACATCAAAGTGAAGCGTCATTTTCGGAAAAATAACAACACCGCGCATCGCCACAATGGGCAACGCGGCGGTTATAGGTTCTGTTTTCTTCATAAAGTTGTATCCTTTCAAGAACTGTGCGGCTCTCGTAAAGGCAAAACACTGTTTTTTCGCCCTTAGGCGGGTTTTGCTTTGTTTGGATTGCCGGAAACAAGCCTTGCCGTTGAAGAAGATTGTTTTCTATTCGGGTCACGATGGTATATAGGCTCACCCTTGCCGGATATGCAATCTTTCGTTACCGTTACTTTTTCAATTGTGTGGTCAGACGGTATTTCATACATAATGGGTATTAAAACTTTCTCCATAACGGCACGCAACCCCCTTGCGCCCGTATCTTTTTCAATTGTATCTTTAGCTATCTCTTTAATAGCCTTGTCCTCAAAAACAAGCTCTACATTATCCATTTTAAATAGGCTCGTATATTGCTTGAGAAGAGCGTTTTTCGGCTCTTTTATAATTCTTACTAAAGCTTCCTCGTCAAGATTTTGAAGAGCGGATATTATAGGTATGCGCCCCACAAGCTCAGGTATAAGCCCATATTTTACAAGGTCTTGCGGGTTGATTTTACTGAGCATATCCGTATTTTTCAACTCTTTTCTGCTTTTAACCTCTCCGCCGAAACCGAGCAAGGATTTGCCAAGACGATTTTCAATAATCTTATCTATTCCGTCAAAAGCTCCACCGCAAATAAAGAGTATTTTTGAAGTATCTATCTGCAAATAGTCTTGTTGAGGGTGCTTTCTGCCGCCTTGCGGAGGCACATTTGAAATTGTACCCTCAATAATCTTTAACAGCGCCTGCTGTACCCCCTCGCCGCTTACATCACGGGTGATAGTGGGGTTTTCAGATTTTCTGGCTATCTTGTCTATCTCATCTATATAGATAATGCCTTTTTCGGCTCTTTCAATATCAAAATC
>JAAZGX010000233.1 GCA_012511005.1 Clostridiales bacterium | reverse complement strand
CTTATAGCAAAAGAATATCATACAATTCCTACAATGTCAATAGGATATAGCAAATTTTCTGATTTATACTTTTCCAAGAAGCACATCTAAGAGTGATATGTTATCTAAATATTCCTTTACAATGCCCTCAAGCTTAATCCACACGGGAAGTGTAAGACAAGAGCAGGCAAACTCACATTCCGTTTCCCCTGATTCTAAACAGGATACGGGCGACATTGTTCCCTCTGTCAGAGCAATAATAGCTCCTACCGTATAGTCTTTCGGGTTTCTTAATAGACGGTATCCCCCGTCCTTGCCGCGTTTGCTTTCAAGCATACCGGCGCGCACAAGTAAAGATACAATCGCCTCTAAATACTTCATTGAAATGCCTTGACGCTGCGAAATTGTGCTAAGGGATATAAAGTCGCCGTCAGCGTTTTGGGCTAAATCAAGCATTACACGAAGCGCGTAAAGCCCTTTTGTTGATATTAACATTTTTTCCACTCCGTTTTATTTTAGCCGGCAATTATCCGCCGAATAAATCAGTCGAAAGATACCTTTCTCCCGTATCGGGAAGTAAGGCGACTATCGTTTTCCCCTTATTCTCCGCACGCCTTGCAAGCTCCAAAGCGGCGCTTAAAGCGGCGCCTGATGAAATTCCTACGAGTATACCGTCACTTTTTGCCGCTTGCTCTGCCGCCTTATATGCATGTTCATCTTTAACCTTAATAATCTCATCATAAATATCTCTATTAAGTATTTTCGGTACAAAGTTCGCGCCTATTCCCTGAATTTTGTGCGGCGCCGCCTCTCCGTTTGACAGTAAAGGAGAGCTATAAGGCTCGACTGCTATAATTTTTATAGACGGGTTTTGTGATTTTAAGTATTCCCCGACACCCGTTATCGTGCCGCCTGTGCCTACTCCTGCCACGAAAAAGTCAATCTTGCCGCCTGTCTGCTCAAAAATCTCCGGTCCCGTTGTAGTAAAATGTGCTTTCACATTGGCGGGATTTTCAAATTGAGATGGTATAAAACTGTTTTCTATCGTCTTTGACAGCTCTAAAGCCGTTTCAACCGCACCGGATACGCCTTTTTTCCCGTCCGACAGCACAACACGGGCACCATAAGCCGTCATTAATTTTCGGCGCTCTTTTGACATTGTATCGGGCATTACAATAACAGCTTTATATCCGCGCGCCGCCGCTATTGCCGCAAGTCCTATTCCGGTGTTGCCGCTCGTAGGCTCAATAATTACTGAATTCTCTTTTAGTATTCCTTTTTCTTCTGCATCATCAAGCATAGCTTTCGCCGCTCTGTCTTTAACGCTTCCCGCAGGGTTAAAATACTCAAGCTTTGCTAAAACCCTTGCCGCAAGGTGGTGCGCCTTTCTGAAATTTACAAGCTCTAACATAGGTGTTTTCCCTATTAACTCATCAATTCCTTTATATATATTTTTCATAATCTCATCTCCGATAAATTTTTAAATTTGATTAATTACAAAACTTTTTCATCTCTAAATCTATTTTCTGATTGTATCACGGCTTGCCTCTTTTTTCAAGCAAAAACAAGTTTGCGCATTTTACTATACCATCTTTTTATGAATGCAATATTAAAATATTTATAAAACCGCAATCTGTTTTTATGTTTTCATTGAAAAAAATCTCGCAGGATGGTAGAATAACTTAAACAAGGAGTGGTTTTATGACGAAAATACTTTTGCTCGGTGACTCTATTCGCGAGAATTATCAAGAAAAGGTTAAAGAGCTGCTTTTTGGAGATAATTGTGAGATTTTTCACCCGGATGAAAACTGCCGCTTTTCCCGCTATACGCTAAACTCATTAAAATTTTGGCTGCCTATGTGTCCTAATCCTGATATAGTCCATTGGAACAACGGGCTTTGGGATACTTTGATTACTTATCCTGAGGACGGTCCTTTCACCGAGATTTCGGAATATGTAAGGGATATGAAGCGGATTTTAAGAGAGCTAAAAAAGACGGGAGCAAAAGTAATTTTTGCAACAACTACCGCTGTGGGCGATAATAACCCGCCGTGGAGTAACGAAACGATTGAAGAATACAATAAAGCGCTTATTGACGCTATCGGAAAAGATGTTGACGCTATAAATGACTTATACGCCTTAACAAGACCTAATAACGCAACATATATAAGCGCTGAAGATAAGGTTCACCTCACTCCGGAAGGTATTGACGCTTTAGGCTCTGCCGTCACAAAACACATCAGGAAATTTATGTAATCATTTGCCCGCTTTATATCTGTGTGTTATACTTTTATATATCATTATTTGAGGACAAGTTATGAACGATAATTCAAAAAAAGGCTTTTTTTACAGAATGCTCTGCGGGGCATTTCTTGGAATAAGCATTATTGCTCCCGGTGTTAGCGGCAGTATTATGGCTGTTATGATGGGGATTTATGACGAGCTTATAAACATAATATCAAACCCCTTTAAAAATCTTAAAAAGAATATTATATACGGGTTTCCTATGGGAATAGGCGCGGGGCTTAGCGTGCTTATATTTATAAACATATTAGAGTTTATGTTTTCTAACTACCCTACCCCCTCTTATTTGCTGTTTATTAGCCTTATTGCAGGCAGCATGCCTACTGTCCTAAAAGAAGGAACGGAAAACGGGTTTAAGAAAAGGTACTTAATAGGAACTTTCTTTGCCCTCTCTTTCGCTTTTAGTATCGGGCTTTTGGGTAAAAGCGATTTCTCTTTCGGCCTTTCTTCATTATCATCAATAAACAAGGGAACGGCATATTTTGCTCTTTCAGGCGGTATTTCAGGAATGACAAGTATGATTCCCGGTATGAGCGTTTCTATGATGCTAATGATGTTCGGTGTTTATGAGCCGCTTCTTTCTGCTGTGTCAGAGCTTACAAAGCTTACTAACATACCTCAAAATCTTTTTATTGTTTTACCAACGGGCATTTGCTTTGTTTTAGGAATGGTTGTCCTTTCAAATGTCACTAAAATAGTGTTCAGAAAATTTAGGTCGCTTGCATATTTTATGGTTTTAGGCTTTATGACCGGCTCTCTTATAAGCGTATTTCCAAGGCTGCCTGTTGATACTGCCGAATGGATTTTAAGCATAGCCGCAGTTCTGCTTGGTACTATGGTATCTGTTATATTCAAAAAGCTTGGGCAGAAATTTAATGTAAGTTAAAAGTTTTATTGTTTTAAGGAGGTTTTGCAGTGAAAAAACGAACAGCTATGATATCCACCTTGGCAGCTTGTGCCGGAGCATATTTAATGCACGATATTTATAAAAATCTATCTATAAAGTATCCTCCCGAAAGACCCGCTTCTGATGAGGGGAATGAACTAATCCACAAATTACTCCTTTATTTTGATAATCCCGATTTAGCGGAAAAAGACGGAGTTATAATAAACAGTAAATATATAATTGAGGCTGTAATCCCCGCAAAGAAATACATAGACGGACGGTATGACTGTGCTGATTTCCGTATGCAAACGGCAATGCGCCTTTTATATTTACACGGTGAAAAGCTGAAAAGTATTTCCCCGGACGGATACAATCTTTTGTGTGAGGCTTTTTTAGGTGCAAAATATTGGATGACAGAGCCGGGAGAGGACTCTGCTTGCTACTGGTCGGAAAATCACCAGCTTTTATTTGCGGTTTCTGAATACCTTGCGGGTCAGCTTTGGGCTGAAAAGAAGTTTTTTAACGATAACACAACAGGCGCAGAGCATATGAACCGTGCCAGAAAACGAATAGGCTATTGGATGGAGCATATTTTCAAAAACGGCTATACAGAGCTTAACTCCTCTAACTACTATCTTTTTGACATTTGCCCTGCGGCTAATTTCATTCAATTTGCATCAGAGGATGACTCTGATATGGTAACACAAATGAAAATGTGCATTGATTTGCTTTTGTATGATATTGTTACAAATATGTATGATTATACATTCACGGCGCCTACAATGCGTGCATATACGGATAATATGGTCGGTGGCAGCGGCGACAAGGTACGGCAGCTTATAGATTATATTTTTTCGCAGAACGAAAATCATAAGACCTCAACGCACCATATGCTCATAAACTTTGTGTCAATGATGAACGCGAAAGATAAAGACGGAAAGCCGCAAAGCTTTTATAAAATCCCTGAAGTTTTATTAAATATCGGTAATGATACAAAAACAAGAATTATAAAGTCCTCTACGGGGCTTGATGTTTCGGAGCTTTATCTTAAAGGGCTTGTCGGTCATTCCGATAATCAAATTATGGCGCAGTTTGGTATGGAAAGCTTTACTAATCCGGAAGTTATTTATAACACTGTAACATATCTTGAAGCTAACAGTATGTTTGCAAACAGCTTCTTAAATTACTTCAAAGTTCTTAATATAAAACCGTTGAAACAAAAGAAAGTGCTTGAATTAATAAGTGAAAAACTGAACCCTATGCCTAACGGAATTGCACAGCAGAGAGCGAATTTATATTCATATAAAACCGCTAATTATCAGCTTTCCTGCTTTCAAAAATACCACCCCGGCTCTTTCGGGGCACAGCAAATGCTGTCTGTCTTAAACTTTGGCGGCGGCACTGTGGTATTTACGGCACACCCCGCGCGTCTTGAAGATAAAAAGACGGTAAGCGCTACTCCCGGATATTGGGCGGGCTTCGGGAGAGCGCCGCATATAGCGCAGCATGAAAATGTGCAGCTGCAAATTTTTAATATTCCAAAAATAAGCGGCTTTTTAGAGCTTTATAAGGTACCGCAGTTTACTCATACTTATTTACCGGAAGCGTTTTTCGATAGTGTAAGAGTGTCCGGCAGACACGCTTTCGCTAAAAAAGGCAGCGTATATCTTGCCTTGACGGGCGCTGATGAATTTAGCTACAAAAACTTTAGTGAAGTATCCGCAAAAGCCTTCAAAAATACCCTTACTGATTATAAGGACAAAAAATTCGACCTTATACAGAAGGGGAATAATCAATATATTATTTATGAGCTTTCCTCTGAAAATAATGAAAGCTTCGAGGCATTTATAAGCAGAATAAAGTCAAACTATTCGCAGTTTGACGGTAAAAAGCTTACATATAACAGTCTTGATAAAACATATGAACTGACTTACGGCGATGAATTTAAGGTAAATGGATTAGCGGTTTTAACAGATTACAAAAGGTTTGACAGCTCCTATTCGCAAACGGAAAGAGAACCGTCAGAAATCCGCTTCGATTTTGGCGGCAATCATCTATACCTTAACTTTGAAAACGCAGTAAGGGAAATAGGCTGACAGGATTTGCGGTAAACTATTAAAAAGGTGATTTGTTATATCTAAAAGAACGAAACTGAGGGACAGAACTCTTCCGAGTTATTCAAGAAGTGAAGAAACAGTTAATATGATAACCCATATCGTAGGCGGTGCATTTGGTTTTGCGGCGCTTACGCTGTGCGTTATTTTCTCCGTGCTTCATAAAAATATGTGGGGTCTTGCAGGCGGCATTATATACGGCGCGTCCATGATACTCGTATACACAATCTCAAGCGTATACCACGGTATTACGCCTGTTACGGCAAAAAAAGTAATGCAAATTGTAGACCATTGTGACATTTATTTTCTTATTGCCGGTACATATACTCCCGTACTCCTTACGGGCATAAGGGAATACAGCAAAGCTTTATGTATCGTTATGCTCATTCTCGTTTGGGTCGGCAGCGCCGTTGGCATAGTGTTTAAGGCGATTGACCTGAAACGATACAGAGTATTAACAATGGCGTGCTACTTTATAATAGGCTGGAGTATGATTTTTCTTATAAAGCCTATTTTAGCCGTATTCCCTATTAACTTTATTATTTTTATAGGCT
>JAAZGX010000232.1 GCA_012511005.1 Clostridiales bacterium | reverse complement strand
CTGCCCGCAATCATAGATTTATAGACCTCAAACGGATTATATCCCGTTAAAAGCACAATGACAAAGGCTGATAGTATCAGCGCGGCGAAAATAGCAACTGCCCTTATGCCCCATGCTCTATACCAAAGCATAGAGTCTTTTTTGGAAATTCTGATAAGCGGCTCGCGGTGCGCTGTTTTTTGTTTTTTCATATTGCGTCACCCTCCGATTTTTTTGTCATTAATAAACCGATTTCCTCTTTAGAAGCCGTTCTACCGTCAAGAATACCGGCTATTTGACCGGAGCTTATAACCATAATTCTATCACATAGCTCAACAAGAACATCCAAATCCTCACCAACGAAAATAACGGCTACACCGCTTGCCTTTTGCTGATTAAGCAGGTTATAAATTATATAAGATGAGTTTATGTCAAGCCCTCTGACGGGGTAAGCCGCCATAAGAACGGTAGGGGAGGAGGCAATTTCCCTGCCTACGAGTACTTTTTGCACATTTCCTCCGGAAAGCCGTCTGACGGGGGTAGCGGCACTCGGCGTCACAACCTCAAGTTCTTTTATAATTCTTTCGGCAAGATTGCGCGGCTCTTTCTTTTTAAGGAAAACAGATTTCCCCTTTTTGTAGCTCCTAAGCATCATATTATCTGTAATATCCATGCTTGCAACAAGACCCATACCAAGCCTATCCTCCGGTACGAAAGAAAGCCGCACGCCCAATTCCCGAATTTGCAGCGGTGTTTTATCACGCAGATTATCGCTTTGCTTTGTTTTCGGATTGTTATAAAGAATTTCTCCGCTATCAATTTTCTGAAGTCCCGCTATAGCTTCAAGCAGCTCACGCTGACCGCTGCCGGAAATTCCGGCTATACCGAGAATTTCCCCCGATTTTGCCGTAAATGAAATGTCAGAAAGTATATTTCGCCCATCGCGGCTTTTGCAGTTTATCTTTTTAACAGATAGCCTTTCTTCAGTATTAGAAGGGTCTGTTCTATCAATATTCAGTAAGATTTTTTTACCAACCATCATTTCAGTAAGCATGCTTTCATTAGCGTCCGCTGTATGCACAGTCCCTATATACTCACCTTTTCTGACGACGCAAACACGGTCGGAAAGTTCAAGTACCTCGTGGAGCTTATGAGTTATAATAATCACTGTTTTACCGTCGTCCCGCATATTCTTTAATACGGAAAACAGCCGTTTCGTCTCCTGCGGAGTTAAAACGGCGGTAGGCTCGTCAAGTATAAGGATATTAGCGCCTCGGTAAAGCACCTTAACAATTTCGACTGACTGCTTTTCCGAAACGGACATCTGATAAATCTTTTTATCAGGGTCAACAGAAAACCCGTATCTTTCACAGGTTTTTATGATTTTATTCTTTGCCTCTTTTAAATCAAATTTTTCATCATCAATTCCAAGCACAATGTTTTCAGTTGCAGAAAACACATCAATAAGCTTAAAATGCTGATGTATCATACCGATATTATAATCAAAAGCATCCTTGGGTGAGCGGATAACAACCTCTTTACCGTCAATAAGTATTTGACCGTTATCGGGATAATAAATACCCGAAATCATATTCATAAGCGTTGTTTTACCGCTTCCGTTTTCCCCTAAAACGGATAAAATTTCACCGCTGTTTACAGTTAAACTAACATCCTTTATAGCGGCAACCTTGCCAAAGTGCTTTGAAATATCCCTAAGCTCAATAGCCGGGGATTTTTTACTCATCCCACCACATCCTTATACAAAGCTTTCACACAAAAAACGGACGGGGCAGATATTGCGCCCCGCCCGAACACTGAGCCTGAAAATAGAGTATTAGTTATTTATTTAGGTGTAGCGCCCGTAATACCGTCTATTTGAATGTCAAAGTAAGGAGCAGACCTAAACTCAGATTCGCTGTAATAACCGTTTTTAATAGCTTCCGTATCTTTTGTGAAGGCCGTATCCGGAATAACATCTGCCATGGCAGTGGTAAGCTTTTTGCCGTCAACCGTAAATGTTGCGGTGTCAAAAACTTTAAGAGTGCCTGCAACAAGCAGTGCTTTTACTTCTTCAATCTTTTCTTTAGTGTTAGGAGCCGCAACCTTATCGTTAAGCTCTGTAAGAACTACGGAGCCTTCCTTAATTCCGCCGCACCAGTCAACCGGAATTTTTTCGCCCTTAACATAGTTAGTAATAATAAGCTCAAAGTAAGGCGCCCAGTCAATTTTTGAGGAAATAAGCGCACTTTCAGGTGCTATTGCAATTGTGCTTACATTGTAAGCCACATTGGGAACTTTTGCTTCTTCACAAGCTTTCGGAGCGCCCTCAGAGTCAGCATGCTGACTGATAAGTACGCAGCCGTCTGTGATAAATGCCTGAGCCGCTTCTTTTTCCTTTGCTATGTCAAACCAAGAGTTTGTGTACTTAACATCCATAGTAACGCTTGGGCAAATGTACTTTGCGCCTAAGTAGAAAGAGGTAAGACCGGAAATAACCTCAGCATAAGGATAAGCGCCGATATAACCCATTTTTGCTTTATCGGCGGTGATTTTACCGTCCGCAATCATTTGATTGAGCTTCATACCGGCGGCAACACCCGCAAGGAAACGACCTTCATAAATGTGAGCAAAAGCGTTGTGATAGTTCGGGAGATTTGCGGTTTTAGCATTCGTGCCCGTTGCGTGGCAAAACTGTACATTCGGGAACTCCTGCGCCGCTATCATCATATAGGACTCATGCCCAAAACTGTCAGCAAAAACGATTTTACAGCCAAGGTCAACAAGCTCGGCAGCCGTTTCGTAACAATCGTTGCCCTCAGGAACATTAGACTTAAAGATTACCTGCTCATTTTTAAGCCCAAGCTTAGCCTGTACGGCTTTGGCGGCATCGATAAAGTTTTTGTCATAAGTCGAGTTTTCATCGTGAAGCAAGATAATGCCAATCTTAAAATCTGCCGGTATGGAAATAGCTGTGCCTGTTGTGCCTGTAGTTTTCTCAGATTCAT
>JAAZGX010000231.1 GCA_012511005.1 Clostridiales bacterium | reverse complement strand
TGCTTGAATTAGATGAATTTGTTAAGCCGTTATTCCGGTCTTTATTCTTATTTTTATTAAAATTCAACGCTATTGCAAAAAAGACACATACTGTAACAATAAGAACTCCAAATACAGCGACAGCAACCTTTTTATTAGTAAACCCTTTCATTAAAAAATCACCTCTCTTTCATTACAAATATTAATAACAAGCTTGACTATTTATTTATTTTCATCATAATATAATGTTTTTTAAAGTTTATTATTTAATCTTATAAAAAATAAAACCTGTTTCAGAACCACTGTTAGCATTTTCTACAAGCTTATTGTAAAGTGATACATTAACTTGATTACTTGTATGCTGTGCATACAACATATTAACTGTATCGTGTAAAATCATTGTATGATTAACAACCGAAGTTTTTGTTTGTATGATATCACCTTTAGAAAATGTGGATTTAATATAGTTCCAATCACTTAATGCTTGTTGTGCATTTTGATATATAACAACCATGTACGCTCTTTTGATGCCAGTACCAGTATCTGGATTTACACCCCAATGCCTTGCAAAGTTAGGTGCCCCTCCCCAAGTGTATGTCGAGTAATATCTTAATAAAAGCGTATCATAATACCATGCGTCATCTTGCGTCCTACCCGAACCGGTAAGGTGTATCATCCCGCCCGCATATAGACACTGTGAAACAAAGTTAGTGCAATCATATCCATCACCGGCTGACCAACTGTGGTTTGTCGAGTAATAATTAGGAGTGTCATAAGTTGAAGTAGAATTATAATCGCCATAATCATATGCATATTGAGCAGCGGCACTTCTGTCATAGCTTGAATTATAACCTTGTTGATTTTGATTAATATATGTCTTTTTTGCATCATAGTATATCGTAAGCTTAGGCGCACTAGCGGTCGAGCCTTCAATTGAGTATACCGAATTATAGTCGTTATATGTTTCGTTACTGTATGTAAAATCAATCCCGTAATTCGGATATGTTCCGTTGTACCAACCCTTTACGAGATTTGTTGCTTCAAATTGATAATAAGAACAGTTATTATGACTTGATACCGCTCCGCAATCATAACCATACGGTTGATTATTCCATGTCAATCCGGTTTCGGTCCAATTAAACGCCGCTACTCGAAACATTACCCCTTGATAACTTGTAGTTTGACCGGGTCTGAACGTTAACTTTATATTAGCGCTCGTAATCTGGCTTCCACTCGGTATAGAGGGAAGAGTATTAAACCGTACATACCCAAATCTTTTACCGCTGTTATATCCAAAACACATATAAGTATAGGAGCCATAATTCGTGCTTTTATAGCTTTCACTTACATAGGTATCGTCAATATTTGATGCTGTGGAAGTTGATGTAACACTTGGATCGATAACAACTGGGTATACGGTATTCGGATCATTCAGGAAATCTTCAGAAATTACCGCTGTTATAATGTATACACCGTCCGTTTGGCATGTTACTTCATAATGACAGTCCTCAGTAAAATGCTTAACCGTTGTCTTGTCCGCTACAACCTCTGGGTCTAAGAGCGATGCACTTTCAATTTTCTCCGTTTTGACCTGAACCGCCACCGTTGTTGTTTCTTCCTTTTCCTCTGTCCTCTTTGTGTCTAAATCTGTTGTTTCCTCTTTTTCGGCAGTTCGTGTCGTATTTAATACAGCAGATTCCGTCTCAGTAGTTAAATCAATTTTTTCGGATATTGAATCGGTACAGTCTGACGAAACCTCAGTCACCGTGGTATGTTCGATCACTTCACTTGTTGCAACAACTTCCGATTGTGATGTGTTTTCTCGACTCACAGAAATACTTTCCGAATTCGCGTTATCTTCGGCTTTTTCTTCATTTTCATCATTGGTGTTCTGATAAGAATCATATACATAAAGCGGTGATACAATATAATCTACTCGTTGATAATCATCATGTTTAACAAATGATATAGATTTACTGTCATCTGTCAGTATTGGTATCAGTGTATCGGATGTCCATATAAAATTAAAACGATTTTGCCCAATGTTTTTATTTAAAACTATGTTTTCCTTTATACCTGTACTTACATTAATATATTCTAAATAAGTATCTGTGCCGAAAGCTTCAGGATAGGTAATTCTTCCATCGCCATATTCATCTGTATCAATAACAGCGCTTTTACCTTCGTAGGTTCCCTTGTCCGCAACAGCCATTTTAAAGTCATCATTCATATTCAAACCTTTTCCGGCATCTTTTGAATATAAAACTGTAAACTCATTTGCGGTATTTTTAAAACTGTAATCCTTTGTTAGTCTATCTTTAAGCGAAATCTCCTCCATAGCGGTATTAATAAACTTAAAATTATCATTACTATCTTGATAGCATACTGGTGTACCATATACCTCTAATAAATAGCTTCCGTTTGAGCGCTCTGTTCGTATTTCAAAAGCCGTTTCACTTGGTAAAACTTTTTCTGCATAGCCTTTTTGCTCGGACTCTTCTTCTTTCAATAAAGTCTGAATATTAATTGGTACTTCTTTAACAGAAACACTACTTACATCCATTTTTTCTTCGTATGAAGGTGCTGCGTAAACGATTTGCACCCCTGCTGATGTGATAATCAAAGCAATTACACATATAAAAGAAATTATCTTCTGCAGATTCTTTTGTTTCATGTCTCACTTACCTCCTTATTTCATTATTATTCCTGTTTTGTATTATATTACCTAATTACATTATAAAACGCAGTATTTAATTTGTCAAGTTTTCTTAAAAATTCTATTTTTACCGTAACTTTGCAGATTGTACAATAAAAATCACTCCTAAACACAGTTTTTCTTGCCCTTTTTGTAAGTATTAAATAAAGACAGCCCCAAAACGGAGCTGCCATAAAGAAAATCCTGTATTAAAACCGAAAAGCTTAATAAGGCAAACCGGTATATTCAATACCAAACTGTGAAAGCGCC
>JAAZGX010000021.1 GCA_012511005.1 Clostridiales bacterium | reverse complement strand
GGCTGGTGGGTACAGGCGGATTGTAATATGCCGTCATGTGAAAGCTATGCGCGTCAAGCGCTTTACAGCCAGCTTTACTACTATGAAAAGTTCGGCAAAATCTGTCATACGGGATATAATGTTGACTCTTTCGGTCATAACGGTATGATGCCTCAACTGTTAAAAAAAGGCGGTATGACGGCATATGTTATGATGCGCCCGAATAAAAAGGAAAATCCCGACATTCCCGAAAATCTTTTCTGGTGGGACAGTGCTGACGGCTCCCGCGTACTTACATATAGAATTCCGTCGTCATACGGAGTTTCCGGCTCTATGTCACTCACGAAAGAGATTGAAAGGCTGTCTGAAAGAATAGAGGAAACAGGTCACGGTATGATGCTTTTCTACGGCGTCGGCAATCACGGCGGCGGACCTACAAAATCCGATTTAAATTTCCTGATTTCCAATATGAAAGCAGAAGGGTACCACGAGCTTGAGTTTTCCTCTCCCGATGATTATTTTAACGAAATGTGCCAAGAGGAGCTTGATTTGCCTATATTTACCGATGATTTGCAGCACCATGCAAGCGGCTGTTACAGCGCTACTTCATTAATAAAGCACATTAACCGTAAATCTGAAAATCTGCTCGGCGCCGCTGAAAAGTGGGACACTGTTTCTGCTATTGAGTTTAATTCAAAGCCCTCCTCTTTAGAGCTTAAAGAGGCTTGGCTCGATGTCTGCTATAACCAATTTCATGATATTATGTGCGGCTGCTCTATTATGGAGTCTTATGAGGACGCAAAGGAATTTGGCGGTCACGCCTTAACGCTTGCCGCTCGTGCTTATAATAATGCAACGCTTCGCATTTCAAGGAATATTGATACATGGATTGACGGCGTAAGTGACGCAATAGATGAAGAAGTGCGCCACCACACGGGTGCGCACCAAAACATCCCTCGTCCCGTCGTCGTTTTTAACCCGACTTCTTTTGCTATCGAGCTTCCCGTAAGAGCTTATCACCCCTCAAGCTCTGTAAAAGACAGTGATGGTAAACCTGTAGTTTTCCAAAATGTTCGCTCATCCCGCTCAAATGACACTCATCTTGATACGGCTTTCCTTGCGAATGTTCCGCCTTTAGGCTATGCTGTTTACTGGCTTACGCTTGATATTTCTCTGCACGCAGAGGACTTAGTAAAACCGCCCGCAAACTTTTCGCTTGAAAACGAACACCTTAAAGTAAAGTTCGACAAAGCCACAGGCTTTATAAGCAGTCTTATAAATAAGGAAAGCGGCACAGAGTACTGTGACGATAAATTCCTTGCCATTCCTACCGTAATTAATGATGACGATACAGATACTTGGGCGCACAATCGCTTTACATTCCATGATATTAAGGGTCTTATGGAGCTTGTATCTATAGAAAAGGTCGAAGCGGGCGCGCTTCAAAGCGTTATCAGAACAAAGCATAAGTTTAACGAGTCGTATCTTACACAGGAGTTTATACTTGCTAAAAACCAAAAGACTATAAGAGTTGAGTGCAAAGCCTTATGGCAAGAGGATTTTACCATGTTAAAGATGGCTTTCCCGCTTGAAGGAACAGACGCAATTTCAACATATGAAATACCGTCAGGATTTATAAAAAGACCCGTAAACGGCGAGGAAGAGCCGTCTCTCAGCTGGGCAGACTTAACTTTAAGCCTTAAAGACGGCAACCGCGCCGGCATTACTGTTATGAGCGACTCAAAATATAGCTATGACTGTCCGGGCAACGAGTTAAGGCTGACTTGTCTTAGGAATGTGATTTTTGCCGACCATTATTCACCGCGTCCCGATGCCGATTTTAATTTTACGGACGAGGGTATGCAGCGTTTCGTATACGGTATTTATGTACACGAGGGTGAGGCGGAAGCGAGTGATGCCGCCAAAGAAGCACACTTGCTTAATAATCTGCCGAATATAGCGGTAATAGCGGAAAGCTACCATAAAGGCAACCTCCCGCAGAAAAAAAGCTATATGACCGTTAATGCCGAAAATGTTATTGTAACTGCGGTAAAGCTATGTGAGGATAACTCCGGCGACCTTATAATAAGGCTTTACGAATGCTCCGGCAAGGCAACGCGCTGTATGCTTATGAGCGAGCTTTTCGACAACGGCTTTTGGTTCGATATAGGAAAAAATGAAATTAAGACATTCCGTGTACAAAGAGACGGTAAAGTGCTTGATGTAAACTTCCTTGAGGGAATAGTAAGATAAAAAAACACGCTATAATACTGGCTGTAAAATTAAGGTTTTACTGCCAGTATTTTTTTATTTATTTCTCGTTTGCAATAAATGTTTTATCTTCTTTCTTTTTTTATATGAAATAATAATGTGCTTATACTTAGCACATCCCTCACATAAATCAATATATTCTGAAAGGATAACATCCTTTTCTACCAGACACATATTATTCATTTTATTATAGCAATCCAAACAAAACTCTGCCACTTTAACCACCTCGCAATAAACTTATCTTATTTTCAGATATTTGTCAACATCTTAATTCAAGATATATTATCCTAAATTAGGGTGATATTCGTGAAATATGAAATCTTGCCGTATGAGCGTATCAGAAATTTAAGAATTGATAGGGACCTTACGCAAAGCACTGTCGCTCAAATGCTCGGAATAAAGCAAAACACCTATTCACAGTATGAAACAGGTGTTTTAAGGTATCCTATTGATGTTTTAATTAAGCTGGCGTTGTTTTATGATACAAGTATAGATTATCTTGTAGGTATTGCAGACAGCCCCGATGCCTATAACCGAAACCATTCACAATAAGCATAGCCCAAACTTTCTACCGTAAAGTTTTAAAAAATTTGCTTAGCATCTCTTGACTTTCCTGCTTTTTTATACCGCCCATATACTGCGGTTTATAAGCTCCCTTTAACTCAAATAGGTTAATAACGCTTCCCGCCGCACCGTTTTTTTCATCATACGCGCCGAAAAAAACATTGTTTATACGGGCGTTTATTATAGCGCCCGCACACATAGGGCACGGCTCTAATGTAACATAAATGTCACATTCAAAAAGCCTCCAGCCATGAAGCGTTTTACATGCCTCATTTATCGCCTCTATTTCAGCATGAGCCAAGGCATTTTTGCTTTTTTCGCGCCTGTTTCTGCCCTCTCCTACTATTTTTTGTCCCTTTACAACGACTGCCCCCACGGGGACTTCGCCGTCTAAAAAAGCTTCATGGGCTAATTTTAGCGCCCGTGTCATAAAAATATCCTTACTCATACATTTGCGTTAAAGACATCAAGTAATGTAAGACCGAGGAACAATAAAGCCATAATGAAAAATAATGGCTGATATATGAATACTTTTGCCTTTTCGGCATTACTCAAATAAGTGCGTATTTTAGGCAACGAGTATCTTTTTGATATTAAAACAATAACAAGTGAAAGAAGAGCGGTAACGGCAATAATAATAGTCAAAATATTATCAACATTTCGAGCTGTATCTTCCGGCAAAGCAGCAAAAATCACCGTTTCCACACAACTAAACGCATTGTTAAGAAAGTGGACGATTACAGACGGCCAGATGCTGTTTGTTTTACAAAAAACATAACCCAACACAAGCCCCGCCATAAATGCAAAGGGGATTTGTACGGCATTAGCATGGAGCAAAGAAAACACAAGGGAGCTCATAACAATAGCAAAACCGTCACCGAACTTTCTCATAGATTGAAGTAAAAATCCTCTTACTGCAAACTCTTCAATCAAGGCGGGCACAACGGCAGTTTTTATAAAAAGAAGCGCGACGGCAGCTGCTTCAAGAGGCGGTACAACATCCTCATACGGAAGCGTTACTCCGGCATTCTTAAATAGCATATAAATAATATTTGTTATATAGCTTGCAAGAAGGCAAAGCCCGAAGCCCATAATTATGAGCGCCGTTGTAAAAACCTTGTCTTTAGGTTTTCTAAAGCTGTTAAGGCTTGCCTTCTTACGGCTTTTCGCAAAAAAGTAAACCAATAAAAATGGTAACCCCACAGCAATTACGGAAAAGATTATAGATAAACCTGACTCAAAGTAATAATCACTTTCAAATCTCTGCCATAGGTCGCCAAATGATAAAATGGGAATTATAGCGCCTTGCATTAATAAATAGCCCAACATACAAGCACCGGATATAAGCGCAAGACTTTTTATCGCGGACTTTTCTAAAAGCCGCGCTCTTTGCTCTCTGGCAAAGTCAAAACCTTTCTCATACCATTGTCTGTTATATACGCCTTGCGGCGAACGGTCGTAGTGATTAACAGGCTCTCTTTGCTGCTCGTTATTTGGCTGAAAATTATTAAAATCCTGCATTATTTTAGCTCCGATATACTCTTTTTCGATATATAATGATTAGTATACCAATTAATACTTTAAAATGCAATAAATAAATTGTGTGCGTTTTACTATTGATTACAATATGTAGTGGTTTACATTTTTAATTTTGTACTGTATAATTAGTCTATAATGACGGGAGGCATATATTTCATGGTTAAAAACACATATAAACTCGAAATCTGCGGCTCTGAATATATTATTACCGCTGCTGAAAGCGAAGAGTATATGCAAACGCTTGCAAGCGAAATTGACGAGAAACTGAAGGCGGCACTTAAAGGCGGCAAACTTTCAATTACACAGGCCGCAGTGTTCACAGCTTTAGAGTTCGCCGATGCGGCAAAAAAAGCAACTGACACTGCCGATAATTTAAGGGGTCAGCTCAAGGAATACCTTGAGGATGCCGCAAAAGCAAAATCCGAAAGTGATTTTTATAAAAGAGAAATCGAAAAATTAAAAGAGCGGGGAACAAATAAAACGACCTCCGGTATTTGGGACAATTGATATGAAGCTTAGAATAAAAAAGCTTCGTGAAAATGCTGTTATTCCCACAAAAGCAACCTCGGGCAGCGCGGGGTTTGATTTATATGCCGCAATAGATGAAAGTGTTAAAATACCCGCCGGCGGCAACGCTGTAATTTCCACCGGAATTGCAATTGCTCTTCCGTCGGACGGTTATGTTGCGCTTATTTTCCCAAGAAGCGGACTTTCCGTAAAACACGGCATAGGTATGCTAAACTCTGTTGGAGTAATTGACAGCGATTATAGAGGAGAGCTTTCAATAGGTCTTATAAACCACTTTAAAACCCCGTATACCATTGAGCCGCGTGAAAGGATTGCACAGCTTTTAATCATGCCTGTAACCCCCGCACTGCTTCTTGAGGTTGACGAGCTTGACGATACCGTTCGCGGCGAAAAGGGCTTTGGCTCTACGGGGCGATAATAGATTTTAATTTTAACAAGAAAGAGGAATGGATTTGAACAAAGTTAATTCGGCAATCGGTGCCATAAAGGGAATTAAGACCTATTGGAACACACCGCCAAAAGGCAAGTATATGCCTTATAAGGAAATTCTCTCTTATTCCGGCGGCGGTATCGGCGTTTATTTTATTATAGACATTGTTAATAAAATGCTGCTTTCAACGAGTAATGTGCTAATCGGAAACACTATAGGTATAGACTCGCGCCACCTTTACATAATGTATGTTATTGCGGTTATCTCAAGCTTTCCCTTAACGGCGCTTCGTGCAAGTATTATTGATAATACGAGAGGCAAAAAAGGTAAGTACCGCCCGTACCTTATAAAAATGGGCATTCCCTGTGCTATTCTTTCTATCGCGTTCGTCTGGGTTCCGTATGAAAATCTTCAGTATTTAACAAAATGTACAATCATTTTGCTTTTTAACTTTGCTTTTCAGTTTTTCTTCAGCTTTTTTAGAGAAGCTTATGAAAATCTTATCCATGTTCTCTCGCCTGACTCTCAGGAGAGAACTAATGTACTTGGTATAAAATCTGTTATCTATTCACTCGCCCCAAGCATTATAAATGCTATCACTCCTGTGCTGGCACAAAGATTTTTTGATAACGATATGACAAATATCAACTTGTACCGCTATGTTTATCCTCCGCTTGCTATAATAGGCATATTCTTTTCTGTCATAGTATTTGTAAATACTCGCGAAAAGCTTATCCTTGCTAAAACTCATATAGTTAAAGTAAAGTTTTTTGACGCTCTTAAAGCCGTAGCAAAAAACAAGTATTTCTGGATTATTTCCCTTGCCGGCTGGCTCGGTTTTCTTGAAACCTTTTATGCTAATGTTCTTTTTTGGCTTTATCAATATCAAGAAGCCTGCTCCGGCAACCAATACGGGCTTATCGTCACAATTTACGGAAACGGCTCGCTGTGGGGTATGCTGTTTGCCCCGTGGGCTATTAAACGCTTTGGAAAGAAAAAGGTTCTTATTGTAACAAATCTTTTCAACATTATTTTCATATCGTGCCTTTATCCAAGCCTTTCAAATATTTGGATTGTATTAATCTTCTTATACTGCAACGCGATAGTCGGCGCGTTTGCCCATGTTCTTGACCCCGCTATACAAGGCGATATAAGGGATTATCAGCAGTATATATCGGGCGAGCGCATTGACGGAATGTTTTCCGCCGTAGGTCTTGTAGGCAGTGTTGTAAGCATGGTTACGAGCAGTGTTCTGCCAATGGTATATAAAAATCACGGTATTTTCGCAGGCAACGGATACAAAAATCCTTATGATATTCTTTATGATGCAAATGTTTTCCAAAGCCTTATGACCTCACTTATTATGTTCTCCGTTATTGGTGCAATCATGAATGTTGTTCCGTATTTCTTTTATGATTTAACGGAAACGAAACAAAAAGGCATTGTTAAAATCCTTAAAATTCGCGCCTTCTTTACTGACTATTTAAATGGCATACATGATGAGCAAGGTTTTAACGAGGTTAAAGAGATTATAGTCAATTCTAAAGAGCTTGCGCTTCAACCGCCTCAGACTGTCAATTCAAGTCTGAAAAAGGCAGGGAGAAAGGCATATAGGCAAGCGATTGAAAACAATAGTGAAATAGAAATTGCAAGGCTCGTTGTTGATGAAATAGAGAAATTCAGCACTCCCGTATTTGCAGCACAATTAGCGGATGCTAAAGAAGTGTTTGATATGGGACTTCAAGGTTTTGCCGTTATTGACAGGTCTGCGCTCGACGCTGCTAAAGAACTGCCGGACACTACCCCTTTGGAAAAGGCTATTAAAAAACAGACTATTGCCTTAATTAAATCAAGGCTTAAAAGCAAAAAGGGGATTTCTAAGCATTATTCGGAAGGCTTTGACGAGTTTGATGATTCTGTTTTTACAGGCTTGTTTGAGCAGGAAGACACAAAACAAGTTGAAATTGACGAGCTGTATAAAAGCTTTTATGCCGCAAAGGACAGTAAAAACAAACAAGAAGCTGCCCGCATAAAAGAGACGATTAAAAATATGAAGCTTGAGCGTAATCTTATAACACATGAAATTAATGAAAAGGTGAATGAAAG
>JAAZGX010000230.1 GCA_012511005.1 Clostridiales bacterium | reverse complement strand
CTCCAAAGTACAAAACCGATACTAAACTATTTTGTTTATGTCAAGTGGTTTTCAAGAAAATATTACACTTTTTTGTTTTGTTTATCTTGACAGGTTTTAAACATATATGTTATACTTATTATATATTAAACAGGATAGGAGCTTACAACTATGGCTATCGGTGAAAGAATACGCTTTATTCGTAATTTAAGAGGTATGACACAAAAATATTTAGGTATTGCAGCTGGCTTTGATGAAAAGACTGCTGATATTCGTATGGCTCAGTATGAAAGCGGTACACGAACACCAAAAGCCGATATGACAAATACCATTGCTGGAGTATTAGACGTTTCACCTTTAGCGCTAAGTGTTCCTGACATAGATAGTGAACAAGGACTTTTGCATACTCTTTTTGCGTTGGAAGATTTATATGGAATAAAAGTGCAGAGAATTGATGATGAAATACGCTTATGCTTAGATAAAAACAAGCCTACAACAAATGAAACCGTATTTAAAATGCTATCTGCTTGGGCAGAACAAGCAGAAAAATATAATAATGGCGAAACCACCAAAGACCAATATGACAAGTGGCGTTATAACTATCCTAAATTTGATGACACACAAGATTTTGTAAAAATACAGTCTAAAGAACTAAGCGATGTTATGGTTGATGCTTTCAAAAATAAATTGAAAGATATGTAGAAATAAAGATTATTTATCTTAGGTGGTGTAGAATATGAACTATCGGATTATAACCGATATAACAAATTATATTTTTGTTAATGATAAACCGGAGCAAGCAGATATAATTTTTTTGCCAGGTGGTTCATTTCCCCAACAAGGTGAATATGCAGCAAAGCTTTACAAGGACGGCTTTGCAGATAAACTCTTGCCATCTGGTGGGGTGAGTGTTAAAAGCGGAAAATTTGGCGGTGTGAAATCGAAGCAAGATATATACAATAGAAACTATAAAACAGATTGCGAATTTTTAACCGATGTACTTGTCAAAAACGGTGTGCCTGATAATGCAATTTATGCCGAAAACAAATCGGGACACACAAGAGATAATGCTTTTATGTCACGCATTGTTGCCGATAAAAACCGACTTGAAATAAGAAAAGCTATTGTTGTTTGCAAAGCCTTTCACGCTCGCCGTTGCTTAATGCTCTATCAGCTTGCTTTTCCCAAAACAGAAATCATTATTTGTCCCTTTGAAGCTTATGACATTAACCGAGAAAATTGGCACACATTTGAATATGGCATTGACAGAGTATTGGGCGAGCTTGCTCGATGCGGTAATCAATTTGTAGCCGATATAAAAGATTATTTGTTATAGATACAACTACACAAATTGAGCATACCCTTGAATAAATTCAAACGTAAAAAAGGCATTACCGACTACAAAAGTCAGTAATGCCTTTTAGAATTTATTAAGATAATTGTACTTACAAACCACTTGAAACACACAATAAATGCGTTTTGCAGTCTGCTATCATTTTGCTATCAAATCGGAAATCTTGAGGTTACAAACCCAGTGTTTATGCGGGTTTATAGCTTTTATAATTTATTCCCACTCAATAGTTGAGGGGGGTTTTGGGCTGAGGTCGTAGAGGACGCGGTTGACGCCGTCTACTTCATTAAGGATGCGGGATGTTATTTTTTGCAGGATTTTTGGGGAGAGTGGTTCTGCTGTTGCTGTCATGGCGTCCGTTGTGTTGACG
>JAAZGX010000020.1 GCA_012511005.1 Clostridiales bacterium | reverse complement strand
TGCTTTTATTCTGTTTTGTGTAGTCACCTTCTTGCAAAAGCTTTTCAAAGCTTGCCCAGACTATGCCGCTGCGAACAAAGAAAACAACTCCAATTCCCGCTAAAATGAGCAAAATCGAAATCATTATAATTAAGAATAATGTGTTATTTTCATTAATAATAATACCTGCAAATAGTGGGATTAGAGATAATATACACATACAAGTGCCTATTATAATGTTTTTAACATAGGTGTTTTTATATTGTTCTTTTGCTTTTTGGACCATTTCCGTAACACCATACTCCGTTTCGAAAACTTCTTTTTCAAAATACTTAAAATGTGCGGTCTTGCTGCCGTTTGAAATAAAAATAGCGGCGGCAAACGCAACAAAAATCAATAAAATAATCATCCCAATTCCGCCCGCGGCGTTTTCAGTTAAACCAAATTCGGGAGTTTCGCTGATTGCGCCTAAAACTATAAGGCATATTGGCGATAAAATACACAGAAAAATGCCGTAAGCTATTGATTTTGAAGTGATTTCCTTTATATGGAGAAAGCTTGACGCCTCTTCCATAGAAACACGCCTTAACGGTGTGCTATCCTCTATAAATATATCTAATTTCGTTTGTTCAGGTTTATCAATTTCATCTTTTAACAAATAATCAATGCTAACTCCGAATAATTCAGAAAGCTGCACTATCCTTTTCAAGTCGGGAATTGATTGCGCGCTTTCCCACTTTGAAACGGATTGCCTTGAAACATCCATTTTATATGCTAAATCCTCTTGCGACCACCCGCTTTTTTTACGAAGATTTATAAGCTTATCGGCAAAAATCATAATTACATCCCCTTATCAACATTTGTGTCATAAGTATAATTCTTTTTTTAGTTGCACACCAAAGAAGCACCCAATCTTTGATACAAAGGTTGGGTGCTTCTTTTTGCACATATAGCCGTCAAAAGGTCTTGATACCAAGGCTTTCTGACAACTTTTTTATTTTTTGCCGTTTTAGAGGTGCAATAAAAAGTTCCGTTTGAGGGGTGCAATGCTCATTTTTGCCTTGCACGGAGCAAACGAAAACCTATAGTGTGTTCACCTGGCAAACGGGAGACTTCAAAAATATAGGAGCCTTACACTGCCTTACATTCTTTAAGTACCTGGATAAACTTCTCATAGTCTTCTTCTTCAAAAATCTGCTGTTTGTTTATTCCTCGTAGCATTACATGATATTCCGCTTTCGCTTTTCTTTCTAGCTTGTTTTGGTATAATTTATCACCCAAGATAATATGTCACTACTTTATTAAATTGTCAACACAAAAGAACCGTCCCCTTGTGTTTTATAGCTTTCTTCAAATTAACAGACATTAACTAAACATCATCCCATTATATTCTTCATAGGCGACTATGTTTTTTACGACTCCTGCAGCGGAGCATCTGGCATTCCCAAACTTTGTCTCAATCTCGCCGCCGAGGTTTAATACACCCTTCGCAAATGTTGTTATTGTTATTTCGGTTTCATCATACTTATTAATCGGATTATTATCACAATAAGCGAATAGATTAAAAGCTATAAGGCTTTTATTTGCACCAAGATATATTATATCATCCGCATTCAAAAACCTACCCCACTCGGGATTATAGTACCTGCTCTGGAGGTAGTACAGGTCTGTCTC
>JAAZGX010000229.1 GCA_012511005.1 Clostridiales bacterium | reverse complement strand
TATACAGTTTTAGAAAATATTAAAAAGAAAAGGGGTTATGTCAATGGGAACGAGTGACATAGGGCTTATCGGTCTTGCAGTTATGGGTGAAAATCTTGTTATGAATATGGAAAGTAAGGGCTTTTCTGTATCCGTATACAACAGAACGGCGGATAAGGTTAAAAATTTTATCGAGGGCAGGGCAAAGGGCAAAAATATTGTAGGTACTTATTCACTTAATGAACTCATATCAACTCTTAAAAAGCCGCGCAAGGTTATGATGATGATAAAAGCCGGCAGTGCTGTAGATGATATGATAGATGCGCTAATACCTCTCCTTGAAAGCGGCGACATTATTATAGACGGCGGGAATTCACACTTCCCCGACACGGCGCGCCGTACAGAATATGTGGAAAGTAAAGGGCTGCTTTATATAGGCACAGGCGTTTCGGGCGGCGAGGAGGGCGCTCTTAAAGGTCCAAGCCTTATGCCGGGCGGTTCGAGTGCTGCTTGGGAAAGCGTAAAGCCTATTTTCCAGTCAATAAGCGCAAAAGCAGACGGCGCACCTTGCTGTGATTGGGTCGGTGAAAACGGCGCGGGGCATTTTGTTAAAATGGTTCACAACGGAATTGAATACGGCGATATGCAGCTAATATGCGAGGCTTATCAGCTTATGAAAGACTACTTAGGTATGAGTGCGGACGAAATGCACGAGGTATTCTCTGACTGGAACGAAAAGGAGCTTGACAGTTATTTAATTGAGATAACGAGGGATATACTTGCCTTTAAGGATACGGACGGCTCTCCCTTAGTAGACAAAATTCTTGATACGGCAGGGCAAAAGGGTACGGGTAAATGGACGGCTATTGCGGCGCTTGATGAGGGAGTTGCGCTGACTTTAATAGGTGAAGCTGTTTTTTCCCGCTGCCTTAGCGCTATTAAAGAGGAAAGAGTAGAAGCAGCAAAGGTACTGATAGGAAAAAAGCCGGAGTTTACGGGCGATAAAAAGCAGTTTATAGAAGATATAAAAAATGCTCTATATGCAGCAAAAATAGTTTCATACGCACAAGGGTATGCCTTAATGCGTTCTGCCGCAAAAACATACGGCTGGAGCTTAAATTACGGCGGCATAGCGCTTATGTGGCGCGGCGGCTGTATTATCAGAAGCGTATTTCTTGGGAAAATTAAAGATGCGTTTGATAAAGAAAGTGAACTTAAAAACTTGCTTTTAGCCCCTTATTTCAGCAATATAATGAAAAATTCAGAGGACAGCTTCAGGCGCGTTTGCGCCGCGGCGCTTTCAAACGGAATTCCCGCGCCCGCGCTGACGAGTGCGCTTTGTTATTATGACGGTTACCGCTGTGAAAGGCTGCCCGCAAACCTCTTACAGGCTCAGCGTGACTATTTCGGAGCGCATACTTATGAGAGAACAGATGCAAAACGGGGCGAGTTTTTCCATACGAATTGGACAGGCGAGGGCGGAGATACCGCTGCTACACAGTATAATGTTTAGTTTTGAGAGGAGCGCTTAAAATGAAAATCAGAGAAAACTGCAAATGGGCTATGGTTGTGGCGACGAGTATGGGAGTAAGAATTTGCCCTCCAAACGGTCAAGCGGTAGAAACATCAGACACATTTTTTATGCACGCAACGAGTGCCGAAACGAATGTGGCAAGCATATCATCATACTTGGGACTTCCCGT